>JBEVIK010000035.1:0-5411 GCA_040510715.1 Candidatus Limnocylindrales bacterium | reverse complement strand
GCGCCGTTCTCGATGGACGGCGGCTCGGCGCCGGCGAGGTCGGCGACCCACTCGCCCTCGTTGTTGATGGTGTACAGGCCGCGCCATGACGGCGTGAGGGCCTCGGTATCACCGAACGCGTTCGTGAACAGCGGGTGGAGCTGGCTTGCAGCCTGCCACTCGCCCATCACGATGGTCCCGCCGGGGGCGGGATCCTGGGCCGCCACCGGCGCTCCGATCGCCGCCGTGGCCAAGGTGAGCGAGGCGAGCAATGTCGCGGCTCGCCGCTTCGCAGGAGTCATCCGACGTCCTTCCTCCTTCTCCTGCGGCCGGGGACGACATACGCCTCTGATCGCGCAGGACAGTCGCCAAGACCCCCGAAACACGCGCTCCGACGCACGTGACTCCCACTTGGGGGCCTCACAAGTCCGGGCATCATAGCAGCGGCTCGATCCGCACTGTCAAGGCGGCCCGGACGCGCTCGGCGAGGGCTCGGCCGAGGGTGCCGGAGACCCGGATCCCGCCTCCCGAGAGCCCGGGGGCGACGCGGATGCGGCCACCGACGGCCCCGTCGGCGAGGGCGATGGAGCGAGCGTCCAGTCCCGGATGTCGTGCTCGTACCGGGGGCGCGTCGTGTCGATGGGCTCGCCATCCGGGCCCCGGACGCGGTCCGCCACGGCCGACCAGCCGGTCTCGTACCACACCCACCACGCGGGCATCTCGGTCGTCAGCAGGTCCTGGACCTGGTGATACAGCCGGGTCCGCCGCTGGGGGTCGAGGATGGTGCGGGCGCGGGTGACGCGCCGGTCCACGCCCGCGTCGCGGAACCCACCGGGGTTCGAGTCCATGGGGCGGTCGGCGGTCGTCGCGTGCTGGCTCTCGAACGCCTGCAGGTCGGCGTCCGGGTCCACGCCGAGCGAGCGCAGGGTCAGCAGGGTGTCGAAGTCGTTGGGCCAGCGCAGCTGCTCCAGCAGCCGGTCCCCCGTGACGTCGAGGTCCTCGACGATCAGCTCGATGCCGCACTCCCGCAGCTGCTCCGCCGCGGCCTGCATCATCGCCAGCAGGCGGACCTGGCTGTCGCGGAGCGCGACCGTGCTGGACAGCCGCTTCCCGTCACGTTCCCGGATGCCGTCGGGACCGACGACCCAGCCCGCGAGGTCGAGGCGTCGGTTCCCGCGCGCCAGGGCGCGACCGCCACCCTGCCCCGCTTCCATGCCCCACGACCCGGCGGCGAGTGGTGTTTCCGCCTCGATCGCCTCGCCACCCCCGACGGTCTCCGTGAGGCGCCCCCGGTCGATGCACTCCGCGAAGGCTCTCCGCGTGCCGCCATCAGCGTAGGGTCGCCCACGCCGGGTGTTGAACACCACGACCCACGAGGCATCGAGGGGCCGCACGCCCGCCCGGGCGGGCCGGCCCGACCCGTTGATGGCGTCCGCGAGCGACTGGTCGATGCGCGGTACCCAGTCCAGGTCGCCCGACTGGAGTCGCGTGGCCGCGACCGACGGATCGGTCACGACCTCGAGCACGATGCGGCCGATGGCCGGCGGCTCCGACTGGCCGGGGACGGGCGTCAACAGCATCCGCTTGCCGGGATCGACCGACGTGACCCGGTAGGGACCGGCGCCGAAGGCGGGCGCGAACCCGTCCACCAGCCCCAGCGCAGCCGCCCGGCGATCGAGGCCGGTCGTGGTGAGCAGCTGTCCCAGCGCGGCCACGCGGTCGAGCAGCGCGGTGGCGTAGGCCGCACGGTCGACCTGGCCCGTGGGGTCGGTGTAGGGCGCGAGACGCGGCAGCGCCACCCCCGCGCCGGTCAGCATCGCCTCGAGCTCCTCCTGGTGGTCAGCCATGCGGCAGCCCTCGGGTGGTCGCTCGGCGATGCACTCGTCCGCGTCGAGCGCGCGGTACACGGCCGTCACGAGCTTGTCGGGCGCGCCCGGGTCGAGCTCGCCGGCCCGGCTGAGGATCCCCGCCGCCGTCTCGTCGATGGCCGTCATGTCCAGGACGGGCAGGCGCGCGAGGACCTCGGCGAGGAGCGGCGAGTACGGGACCTGGAGAACGAGCGTGAGCTTGCTGCCGTCCTCCGACGCCTTGGCAGAGTCGACGTGCGCGAGCGTGGTGCCACACACGTCGCGCTCCATGACGCATACGGGCGACCGGGCCAGGTTGACGGAACCCGCGACGTCCTCGGCGGTGACCGGCCGGCCGCTCGCGAAGCGGGCACCCGCGAGGTCCAGGTCGATGGTCCAGGTCCGGCCGTCCCGCGAGGCCGCCGGCTGGCCGGCCGCGAGGTCGGGCACCGGCCGAAGCTCCTCGTCGAGCCGGTACAGGGTGCGGTGGACGAGGTCGAGGGCGATGGTGTCGGCCATGTCGTTGGCGGGTGGCAGGAGCCGGTCGGGGAGCTCCGGGAGCGCGATGACCAGCTCACCCTCGTCGCGCGGTGCCTCGGACGGCGGCGGCTCCGTCGCGTCCGGGCTCGGAGTTGCCACCGTCGGGGTCGCGGGTGGCAGGGTGGGCGTGGGGTCGGGCTCGTCCATGGTCAGGCAGCCGGCCACCAGCACGGGCAGGAGACACAGCAGCGCAGCACCCCGGCGTCCGGTCATGGTCGTCGCCGTCACTGGGGACAGGGCGTCTCGGCTCCGGTCATGGGCCGCCAGCGCAGCTCCGGCCGGCGCGCCGCGGTCGCCTCGTCCAGCCGCCGGACGGGTGTCGTGAGGGGCGCCTCGTGGACCAGCTCGGGCTGCTCGTGCGCTTCGCGGGCGACCGCGAGCAGGGCCTCAGCGAACGCGTCGATATCGTCGAGCGTCTCTGTCTCGGTGGGCTCGACGAGCAGGCACTCCTCGACGATGAGCGGGACGTAGATGGTCGGGGGATGGAAGCCATGGTCGATGAGCCGCTTGGCGACATCCAGGGTCCGGACCCCGGTCTCCTGCCGGAGGCGGCTGCCGGATGCCACGAACTCGTGCTTACAGGGACCCGGATACGGCATCTCCCAGGCATCGCTCACTCGCTGCCGGAGGTAGTTGGCGGCGAGCACTGCGTCATCGCTCACCTGGCGCAGCCCGGTCCCGCCATGCGTCCGGATGTATGCATATGCACGGACCAGCACGCCCACGCTGCCCTGGTAGGCGCGCACCCGGCCGATCGAGCCCGCGCGCTCCCCGGGCTGCTCGAGACGGAACGTCCCGTCGTCATCGCGGACCACGAGCGGCTCCGGCAGGAAGGGCACGAGGTGCTCGGCCACGGCCACCGGGCCGGCGCCCGGACCGCCGCCGCCATGGGGCGTCGAGAACGTCTTGTGGGTGTTGAAGTGCATCACGTCGAAGCCCGCGGCACCGGGCCGGAAGCGCCCCAGGATGGCGTTCATGTTGGCGCCGTCCATGTACGCCAGGGCGCCCGCGGCATGGGTGGCGTCGAGCACCTCCACGATGCGCCGCTCGAACAGGCCGAGCGTGGAGGGGTTGGTGATCATGACCGCGGCCGTGCGCTGGCCGAGGGCCCCCCGGAGCGCCTCGAGGTCCACGCCGCCATCGGCGGCCGAAGGGATGGTCACGGTCCGGAATCCGGCCATGGAGGCCGTCGCCGGGTTCGTGCCATGCGACGAGTCGGGCACGATGACCTCGTCCCGCTGGGTGTCCCCGCGCGACCGGTGGTACGCCCTGATGACGAGGATCCCGGTGAGCTCGCCGTGGGCGCCGGCAGCGGGCTGGAGGGTGGCCGAATGCATGCCCCCGATCTCGGCGAGCATCGCCTGGAGCTCCCACATCAGCTGGAGGGTCCCCTGGGCCAGCGCGTCGGGGGCGAGCGGATGGAGCCGCGCGAAGCCGGGCAGCCGCGCGGCGGCCTCGTTGATGCGGGGGTTGTGCTTCATGGTGCACGAGCCGAGGGGATAGAAGCCCCCGTCCACCGAGTGATTGAGGTGGGACAGGTTGGTGAAGTGGCGGATGACCTGCGGCTCGGACAGCTCGGGGAGACCCGCCGGGGTGCCACGAAGCTGCCCGGGCGGGATGCCGGCCAGCGCGTCGGCAGGAGCGTGCGGGACCTGGTCGGTGCGCCGGCCCGGCACGGACAGCTCCGCGAGCGTGGGCTGGAGCTCGGCGCCCACCGACCGGCGGGGGCCGAGCGTGCCGCCGTCCCGTGCGCGCTGGTCGAGCCCGGCGTCCGCAGGGCGCTCGGCGAGCGTCATGCCGCCACCGTCACATGGGCAGCGAGCGCGCTCGCGAGGCGCTCGATGTCGGCGTCCGTGGTGAGCTCGGTCGCGCACAGCAGCAGGGCGTCCGCGAGGTCGGCGTCGTCGGGGTACCACGTGGCGAGCGGCAGTCCCGCGAGGATCCCCTCGTCGAGCAGCGCCGCGTGGACCCGCGCTGCATCCGGCACGCGCACGGCGAGCTCGTTGAGATAGGCACCCGAATGGACCCGCGGGATGCCCGCGCCGGCGAGCGCCCGCTCGAGGCGCCGGGCGGCCGCGGCCCCGTTCCGCGCGACATCGGCGAGCCCGTGAGGGCCGAGGGTCGCGGTGTATACCGTTGCAGCCAGGGCGCATAGCGCCTGGTTGGTGCAGATGTTGCTGGCCGCTCGTTCCCGCCGGATGTCCTGCTCACGCGCGCGCAACGTCATGACATATGCCCGCCGGCCGTCGACGTCCGTGGTGCGTCCCACGAGCCTCCCCGGGATCTGCCGGGTGAGCGGCTCGGCCGCCGCGAGGATGCCCACGTACGGGCCGCCGAACTGTGGCGCGATCCCCAGCGGCTGGCCCTCCCCCGCCGCGATGTCGGCGCCGTACTCGCCCGGCGGCGCCAGCACGACCAGGCTGACCGGCTCCACGATCGCGATGAACAGGGCACCTGCCGCGTGGCAGGTGGCGGCTGCCTCGCGCATCGGCTCGAGGATCCCGAACGCGTTCGGCTGGCCCAGGAGCACGCCCGCGACCGGGCGACCGGTGTCGGCGAGGGCCGTCGCCAGCGCGGCGAGGTCCGTCGTGCCGTCCGCGAGGGTGGGCAGCTCCTCGAGCGTGTGGACCTCGTCGCCGAGGTAGGTCCGGGTCGTGTCGAGGTAGTGCCGGTGGATGGCACGGCTGGCCAGCACGCGTCCCCGGCCGGTGGCGCGGATGGCCATGAGGGCCGCCTCCGCGGTCGCGGTCGCGCCGTCGTAGTGGGACGCCGACACCACGGGCAGGGCCGTCAGCTCCGAGAGCAGCGACTGGTACTCGTAGATGGTCTGGAGCGTGCCCTGGGAGATCTCCGGCTGGTACGGCGTGTAGGCGGTCGCGAACTCACCCCGGCTGATGATGGTGTCCACCGCGGCCGGGATGTGGTGCTGGTAGACCCCGGCACCCAGGAACGAGACGAGGTCCACCCGGTTGCGGGACGCGAGGGTGGCCATCCGCCGCCCGATCACCAGCTCGGGCTCGGGCTCCGGCAGGTCGAGGCCGGCGG
>JBEVIK010000034.1:0-11783 GCA_040510715.1 Candidatus Limnocylindrales bacterium | reverse complement strand
GGCCTCGGTCGTCTCAAGGAAGAGCGCGTGCAGCTGGTCCCGCCACGCGAATGACCACTCTTCGTACTCAAAGTCGAGGGCGAACCTTGCTTGGTAGTCGCGGAGGATAGGCACCGCAACTTCAGCGACGCTGTCACTCGCAAGAGCGGCGGAGGCCTGACGGAAGAAGGCGGCGCTGTCGACCTGTACGAGGTCGGGATCGAGGTAGACGACATCGGGCTGGATTACCAGGTAGTCCACCGAGTGACCGTCTTCGAACCAAGGGTCAATATCGCGCCGGAGGAAATACAAGGTCTGGTGAAGGCTGTTTGCCGCGCCCGCCGGGGCTTGGTTCGGCCAGATTGCGTCGAGGACTTGGTCCCTTGCTGCCGAGTGAGACGGACGCGAGGCCAAGAACGCGACCAGGGATGCCGCCTTCCGCCTTGACTGGGAGAGCGGAAGGACTCGCTGGCCAAGTTGAAGTCTCAAGCGTCCAAGGTCGTGGACAACCATGGTTGGGTTGGCATGACGAGCCAGCCGCGTGCTCAAGACCCGCCGACCAGGCTGCCGAACGTGTCTGCGCTCGAACTTGCTGAGAACCGCGACATCGTCCAAGGTGCCGAACGCCGCAAGAAGCTCGGCGGCCACCATGCCTGCATGGCGATCGACCCCCTCGGTGACCCGGCGCAGAACGGGAAGCCAGCGTCTCGGCCAAGCCCGAACAATGTCGACCAGGTCGACCGGCAGTTCGGGGCACATCGCGAATCCCAGTGCGATGGCATCCGCAAGCGCCAATGTCGACAGCTTGGCGCTCGACGAAAGGCTCAGAACCGACCGACGGTAGGCGTCGGCGTCACGTCCAGCCACGGCCGTCAAGAGCTGGAACCACTGGACCCAATGCGATGCACCGTGCCGGACTGCCACCGCCTGCCCCTCCGTGGCAGTTGCCAGCGCCCCGGCTCGATCGTCGGAGACCAATGCGATAAGGGAGGTCACCGCCCCATGCCTCTCGAAGGCGTCCAGCTCTATGGAGTTCTCGCGGGCACCGAGCAACGACTTGCGAGCGGCGTCAAGGTTGCCGTCTACCAGATGAGCCAGCGCCCTCGCATACTGGGCGCCGGCGGCTTCGCTGGGCACCGAGCTAGCGTCGAGCACAGTGTGCGTAGCTTGCTCAATCAAGATCCACGCTCGATCGGTTTCACCAGTCGCGGCAGCGATCCACGCCGCGTCCGTCTGGGCGTCCGTGGGTAGCACGCTGCCAACGTCCACGGAGCTCAGGAACTCCCGGGCGCGTGCGGCTTCGCCGAGCTCCCAAAGGCCCTGCGCAACCAGGACGTGGGTCGACTCCACGCCAAACTTGAACTGCGTTCGATTGAAGTGATCGATTGCCGTTTTCGCCAAGCGAACCGACGGGTCGTATCGACCTCCCGCGAAGGCCGCCAGCGCTGCGTTGTGGTAGCTCACCGCAGCGTAGTGGTGTAGTTCGACGCGGGCATGCTCGCGCGCAAGCTGCTCGAGAACTTCAGAGGCCTCGGATAGGCTCCCGCCGTCATGCGTGTCCACGATCGCCCTGAAGCCCCTGGCAACGCTCGCGATGACCGGCGGGAGATCAACGAAGGAGTCGAGCTCCCCAACAAGTGCTCGCATCTGGTCAAGTTGGCTCAGCCGCAGCCGGAGACCCGCCAGCACGATTCTGGTCAGGCCCCATGCCACTGGATCGTCCCGACTGGGGTCAAGGTCCTCCAGCAGACTTGCCGCATGGCGCGCATGGCCCCGTGACGCTAAGTCGACGGCCCGGATCGCCATGACGACCTCCGGGACGGGCTGGTCGGGCATGCGATCGGCGAGCGCGGTCGCGGCGCCCCAGCTCGCCGTGCCGAGCGCCTCGATAGCGGACTCGCGGAGGACCCGCATCGCGTCCTCCTGGCGCTCCGCCTCGATGTAGTGATGCGCCGCGACCGCCCAATCAAGGCCTTCGGCGGCCTGCGCCACCCGAAGATGCATCCCGAGGACCGCAGGACGTCCCGTGCTCTCGAGGAGCCGCGAGAGCATGAAGTCACGCACGAGCGGGTGGAGCCGCCACCAACGACCGGCGGCCGAGGTGCGGCTGATGATCCCGCCGTCCTCGGCTTGGCGCAGTGCCGCAGCGATCCGTCGCGCCGACGCTGTCGCGTCGCCGGACATCGCCGCCAAGACGAGGCCCGGCTCGATGCGCTCGAGGATGCTCGCGACCGACAGCACGCGACGCATCGGCGCGGACAGCCGCGCGAGGACGTGCTCGGCGAGGAAGTCGTATAGGGGCTCCGACCGTGATGTCAGCTCCTGGACGAACACGCGCATCGAGTCGGGACGCAGCCCGATCAGCGACGTGCCGACCAGCTGCAGGCTCGCGCCCCAGCCGGCGAGTCGGTCATCGAGGATCGCGATGAGGTCCTCGTCGAGCGGGCTCCCGAGGATGTTCGCAAGGAGGTGACCTGCCTCCATCTTCGTGAATCGAAGCTCCTGGGTCCCGAGCTCGACCACCTGTCCATGACTGCTCGGACGAGCGAGGAGCGGACCGGGATGCCGCCGGCCCGAGATGACGAAGTGGACCGTCGGCGGCGACAGCTCGATGAGCCGGCTCACGATCGCCCGCACGTCGTCGCCGTCCTGGACGGCATGGAAGTCGTCGAAGACGAGTGTCAGCGGGTCGCTCACGGTGCGCTCCAGCTCCGCGAGGATCATGTCGAGCACCATGTCGCGGGTCGCGTTCAGCACGCCCACGCGCTGCAGCAGGTTGACCGCGCCGACGCCGAAGTCGGGGATGACCTCGCGGCAGCTCGCGACCACGTAGCTGAGCAGTGCCACCCAATCCACGTCGGCGGCTTCCAACCGGATCCACGCGACACGCCGTCCCGAACGCTTGACATGGTCGGCGATGAGCGTGGTCTTGCCGTACCCCGCCTCGGCGGTTACGACTCGGACACGTTGCCCCGTGTGCTCCTCCAGCCAGTTCAGGAGCCGTGGACGCTCGAGCGTGTTGGGTCGAAGCGTCGGGATGCGCACCTTGCCACGGACGATCGCCGCCGAGAAGGCATCGACGGAGGCATCCGGCGGTTCGGCCGGTGCGACATCGGGGACGACCGCGTCGGCGGCCTCGCTGAACGATGTCTCCACGGTCAGCCGATCCGTGCGCGCGCGCTCGTGGCCCGGGCGCATGCCGGGTCGGGTACCGGACGTGAGGGGCAGGCTCTGTCCCATGCGCGCATCTTGGCTCTCGGCTCTCACCGTCCCCTTAGGCGACGATCGTGGAAAACCGCGCGAGTGGCGACCGGAGGTCAGCCGCCTTCGTACTCGAAGTGGATCTTGAGGTCGACGAGGTACTCGACGATCTCGCCGTTCTCCACCCGGGCCGTGGACTTCACCACCTCGACCTCCCGGATGTTGCGCACCGTCCGGGACGCCGTGGCGACCGCCTGACGGGCAGCGTCACTCCAGGACGTGGCGCTGGTGCCGACCATCTCCCGGATGATGAGGACGCCCATGCCGATGCTCCCTCCGATCACTTCCGGCCCGTCCGCACGAGCCGAGCGGCGAGTGTAAGGGCGGAGGCGTCGCCGCGACGCACCTTGAGGCACGCAGGGCTATGCGACGGCGTAGCGCTCCTCGGCGGCGTACGACTCGAACCGGGTCTGGCGGGTCCGGAACCACAGCTTGACGTCCCCTGTGGGGCCGTTGCGGTGCTTGGCGAGCTTGAGGTTGACCACCTCGCCGTCCGCGTGCTGGTCCTCCGCCGTCCGCTCGCGCTCTCGCCACAGGAACATCACGAGGTCGGCGTCCTGCTCGATGGAACCCGACTCGCGCAGGTCCGACAGGCGAGGCTCGCGTGACTCGCGCTGCTCCGCCTGTCGCGACAGCTGGGAGAGCGCGACGACCGGCACCTCCAGCTCGCGTGCGAGTGCCTTGAGCCCGCGCGAGATCTCGGACACCTCCTGGACGCGGTTGGCATCCCGGGACTGGACCGACGACTGCATCAGCTGGAGGTAGTCCACGACGATCATGTCGAGGCCGTTCTCGGCCTGGAGGCGGCGCGCCTTGGTGCGCAGCTCCATGGTGCTGATGTTGGGCGTGTCATCGATGTAGATGGACGCCTCCGACAGGGCGTTCATGGCAGGCGCCAGCCTGGTGAAGTCCATCTCCTCGAGGAAGCCGGTCCGCAGCCGCTGGGAGTCGATGTTCGCGACCGACGAGAGGAGGCGCAGGACGAGCTGCTCCTTGCTCATCTCGAGGCTGAACAGGCCCACGGTGCGTGCGTCCCGGACCGCGGCGTGCTCGGCGAAGTTGAGCGCGAGGCTGGTCTTGCCGATGCTTGGTCGCGCGGCCACGATGACGAGGTCCGACTTTTGGAGTCCCGTGGTCAGCGTGTCGAGGTCCGCGAACCCGGTCCGGATGCCGCTGATCTCGCCCCGGTGCTGGTGCAGGTAGTCGAGCCGGTCGTAGGCGTCGTGGAGCAGCGTGCGCAACGGCTTGAAGCCGCTCGACACGCGCTTCTGGCTGACCGCGAACAGCGCCTGCTCGGCGCGGTCGATGGAGTCGTCCAGGTCCGCCGAGTCCTCGTAGCCGATGCCCGCGATCCGGCCAGCCGCCCCGATGAGGTTCCGGAGCACCCCCTTGCGCTCGACGATCCGCGCGTAGTGGACCGCGTTGACCGCGGTCGGGGTCTGGTTGATGAGACCGGTCAGGTAGGCGGCACCGCCGACGCGCTCGAGATCGCCCTGCCGCTCGAGGACCTCCGAGACCGTGACCAGGTCCACCGGCTCGCGCCGCACGTAGAGCTGCAGGATGGCGTCGTAGACGGCGCCATGGTCGGACCGGTAGAAGTCCTCCGGCCGCAGCACGTCCGCCACCTCGATGACCGCATCCCGGTCGATGAGCAGGGCGCCCAGGACGGACCGTTCGGCGTCGATGGACTGGGGCGGCAGGCGATCGATGGACACGCTGACTCCACGGCGGCTCGGATGAGTGCCCAGATGGTGGCCCGCGCGGGGCTGCGACGGAACCCGCTACTCCACGACCACCGTCCACCGATCGGCCGATCGGCGCGGCGCACGTGGATGGATCGTGGACATCAGTCCACGCGCCGGATGACCCCCACGAGCTTGCCCTGGATGCGCACGTCCGGGTAGTACTGCGGCGGGTACTGGTCGTTGGCGGGCTGGAGGCGGACCCGGCCCTTCTCGCGGTAGAACCGCTTGAGGGTGACCGCGTTCTCCTCGACCTGGGCGACCACGATGTCGCCGTTGCGCGCCGTCTGCTGCGGGCGGATGACCACGAAGTCCCCGTCCGCGATGTGCGCGTCCACCATCGAGTCGCCGCGCACGCGCAGGACGTAGGCATCACCGCTGGGGGCCAGGAGCTCCGGGACGGACATCGTCTCGCTCGCGTCCTGGTACGCCTCGATGGGTCCGCCGGCGGCGATCTCGCCCACGATGGGCAGGGCGTGGATGCGGTCCGACGCGGACTGCGGCACCAGCTCCGACGACAGCCCGGCGTTGAGCGCCGCGGTGGGCGTCAGCCGGAGGGCGCGCGAGCGCGATGCGCCCCGCTCGAGATAGCCCTCGCGCTCGAGGGCGGACAGGTGGTGGTGGACCGCGGACGTGGATGCGAGATCGACCGCGGACGCGATCTCCCGGACGGAAGGCGGGTAGCCCCGCGCGCGCAGGGTCGCCGCGATGTAGTCGATGATCCGTTGCTTGCGCAGCGCGTCGTGCTTGGTCACGGGCACTCCTTCCATGCGCACAGTACCGAACGTCTGTTCGATTGTCAAGGACGCGCGGCGTGGCCGCGGCCGGTGGTCGGGGATGGCTCGCGCGTGAGCGTGGGAGCGGGGGCTCGTGCTGCTAGACTGACCGATCCCATGCAGGTTCGTTCGGGTCTTCGACTGGGGCTCGCTGTCCTCAGCTTCTGGCCCTTCATGCCGCTGTTCGCCCGCGCGCCCCTGTACGGGAGGCTGCTGGTGGAGCTGATGCTCGACCGGCGCGTGCCCACGACCCGCAAGGCGATCGTGGGACTCGCGATGGCCTACGTGGTCTCGCCCGTGGACCTGGTGCCGGACTTCGTCCCGATCATCAGCCGCCTCGACGACTTCGCCGCGCTGGTCGTATCGCTCGACCTGCTGCTCGAGGGCGTGCCCAAGGAGGTGATGCTCGAGAAGATGTTCCAGCTGGGTATCGACGGGCGTGAGCTGGAACGGGACATGGCCTCGGTGAGGCGGTTCCTGCCAGCACCCATCCGGTCAGCCGCACTGCGGCTGCCCGACGCGATCGACCACGCCGTGGCGGTCGTCCGAAGCCGGATCGACGAGCTTCGATCCTCGAGCCTCTGAAGGAGGAGCCCCTCGCGTGAAGGTCATCCTGACCCAGGATGTGACATCGCTCGGCAAGAGCGGTGACCTCAAGGACGTGGCCGACGGTTACGCCCGCAACTTCCTCATCCCCCGCAAGCTGGCCGTGCCCGCGGCCGGCGGCGCCTACCGCGCGTGGCAGCACGACATCGCGAGCCGCGAGGAGAAGCGCAAGCGCGAGCGCGAGGAGGCCGAGATCGCGGCCCAGCGCATCAGCAGCACCACCCTCACGCTCGGCGTGAAGGTGGGCGAGGGCGGCAAGCTGTACGGCTCCATCACCGCGAAGGACATCGCTGACGCGCTGGGGCGCCGGGGCATCGAGATCGACCGCCACAAGGTCGACCTCGCCGAGCCGCTCAAGACCCTGGGGACCTACAAGGTCGCCATCCGGGTCTATCCCGGTCTCACCCCCGAGGTCACGGTCGCGGTCGAGCCCAAGGGCTGACCGTTCGGTCGCGGGCCGGATCCGCGACCACCCACGGGGCCCACTGGCGGTCCCGGCCGGCGACGGCGCACCATGGGGGCATGGCGGCCGCGACCATCCTCCATGTCGATCTCGACGCGTTCTTCGCGGCGGTCGAACAGCGCGACCACCCGGAGCTCCGCGGCCGGCCCGTGGTCGTGGGCGGCGACCCGCGCGGCCGGGGGGTCGTGAGTGCCGCGTCGTACGAGGCGCGTGCCTTCGGCGTTCGCTCCGCGATGCCCCTGCGCACGGCGGTCGCGCTGTGCCCCGATGCCGCGTTCCTGCCCGTGCGCGGTCATCGCTATGCCGAGGTCAGCGGGCAGGTCATGACCATCCTGCGGCGCTACTCGCCGGTGGTCGAGCAGGTCTCCATCGACGAGGCGTTCCTCGACGTCGCGGGCACCGAGGCGCTGCATGGCTCGCCCGAGCGGATCGCCGTCGCCATCCGTGCCGACATCCGGGCCGAGCTGGGCCTCGGCGCATCGATCGGCGTCGCCAGCAGCCGGTTGGTCGCCAAGGTGGCCTCGGACCTGCGCAAGCCCGACGCGCTGGTGGTCGTGCCCGCGGGCACGGAGGCCGCCTTCCTCGACCCGCTGCCCATCGACCGCCTGTGGGGCGTGGGCGCGAAGACCCGGGCGGTGCTCGCCGACCATGGGGTACGCACGATCGGGGACCTCGCGCGACTGCCGCACGACGTGCTCCGCCGGCGGTTGGGCGAGCACGGCGCGTCGCTCGCCGACCGGGCGAGGGGCATCGACCCGACGCCGGTGGGCGTCGAGGCGGACGGCAAGTCGGTGAGCCATGAGCACACCTTCGAGCAGGACACCCGCGATCCGGAGGTCATCGAGCGATCCCTGCTGGCGCTCTCCGAGGGCGTCGCGTCCCGGCTCCGCACCGGGGGTGTGCGCGCATCGACCATCGCGGTCAAGGTGCGGGACTCCGAGTTCGTCACGCGGTCTCGCCAGGTGACGCTCCACGACCCGACCGACCAGGCCGACGCCATCTATCGCACGGCCCTCGAGCTGGCGCGCCCCCAGATCCGGGGGATCCGGGTGCGACTCCTGGGCGTCGCGGCGAGCGGGCTCACCGAGCGTGCCCAGCTCGCGCTCTTCGCCGAGGACGAGGACCGCCGGCGCCGCGCGACATCCGCGACCGACGATGTCCGCCGCAGGTTCGGCTCGCGCGCCCTGGTCCGGGCGCGCCTGCTCGAGGATGGCGTCCCGGAGCCATTCGAACGCGACCCCTTCCGCGGTCCGGAGGCCCCCGGTGTCGGTCGCAAGGGTCGGCCGACCGGCGAGCCGGCCGGGCCCATCACGCGGGAGCCCGCCGAGCCGGGACCCTGACCGAACGGGCGCTCGATGCGTGCCATACGAGGTGGCACCGCTGGCCCGCAGGCTCCTGACGACCGGGGCGCCGGGGTCTTGACATCGAACATGTGTTCGATTACGGTCGATCCGAACAGGTGTTCTGGACGACCAGTGCCCGGGCCGCAGGACAAGGCAGGACGAAGGAGGTCCGGAGTCATGACGATGGTCGAGGTCCACCCGATGGAAGTCGGGGTCGCATGCGATCCGTTCACCGGACGCCCGCGCTCGGTGCGCATCGGCCCCGACGAGGTCCGGGTCGTGGCAGTGGAGCGGATCCGGGATGAGTCGGCGGCCTACCCGGTGTCCGAGGGACCGCGCACGGTGTTCGTGGTGCGGACCATGAAGGCCCGCCTCAAGCTGGCGTTCCGGCATCGCGACCGGCGCTGGCTGATGGAGGCGATCGATCCGATCCAGCTGGAGCTCGCGGTCGCCGCCTGACGCGCTGGTTGGGGGAGCGCGCCGGACGTGCGACGATAGGCGTCGATGTCCGAGCCATCCTCGCTCCCCGACCTGAGCCTCAGGTCGTACTCCGACCTGCTGGCGTCGGACGCTCCCGTGCCCGGCGGCGGTAGCGCATCAGCCGTCGTGGCGAGCCTGGGCGCGAGCCTCCTGGCGATGGTCGCGCGCCTGTCCCAGGGACGCGAGCGCTATGCGCCGTTCGCACGCACGATCGATCGAGCCCTGGGGACCGCCGACCGCGCCCGGTCGCACCTGCTCGAGCTCGCGCAGGAGGACGCGGCTGCGTACCAGGGCCTCGTGGAGGCACGCGCGGCAGCACGCGCGTCGGGACAGGCGCCCGGACCGGGTGCCCGAGCGGTCCAGGACGCGGCACGCGAGGCTGCGCGGGTACCCATGGCCATCGTCCGTGAGTGCTACGCGGTCATGGAGCACGTGGACCGGATGGCCGGACGCAGCAACCTGGGGGCCGCGAGCGACCTGGACGTGGCCGCGCGCCTGCTCGAGGCTGGCGCCCGGGGAGCCGGCGCGAACGTCATCGTCAACCTGCCCTCGATGGGTGACGAGCGCCTTGCCGATTCGATGCTCGGCGAGCTCGAGGCACGCATCCACGAGCTCGAGTCGGCGGTCGCGCGTGTCGCCAGCCAGGTCCGGTCCCAGGCGCTGCGGCCGCCGGAGCCCGCGTGAGCGAGGCCCTTCCCGGGCACACCGCACGCATCCTGGATGGGGTCGCGATCGCCGGGGCGATCCGCGACGAGGTCGTGGACGGCGTGGAAGCCATCCGCCGCGAGCGCGGCGAGGTCCCCGGCCTGCGCATCGTGCTCGTGGGCGACGACGCCCCGTCCCGGGTCTATGCCGGGCGCATCCTCCAGCACGCCGCGAAGGTCGGCATCCCCGGCTCGCTCGACGAGCTGGGCGCGAGCACGCCCGCGCGCGATGTGTGCCGGGTCCTGGAGGCCGCGAGCCTTGACTCGAGCGTCGGCGGGATCATCGTCCAGATGCCGCTCCCCGTCGGCATGTCGAGGCATGACATCGCCTCGGCGCTCGATCCGGCCAAGGACATCGACGGCATCCATCCCTGGAACGCCGGCCTCCTCGCGCAGGCGCGCGTGAGCCACCGGCCCTCGTGCGCCGAGGCCGCGGTGGAGATCCTGGTCCGCTCGGACATCGCCATGCGCGGTGCGCGGGCCGTGGTCATCGGACGCAGCGAGGTTGTCGGCAAGCCTGCCGCGCTGCTATTGCTGCAGCGGGACGCGACGGTCACCGTGTGCCACCGCAAGACCCGGGACCTGGCCGAGGAGGTGCGCGCGGCCGACATCGTGGTCGTGGCGGCCGGCAGCCCTGGCCTCGTCCGCGGGGACATGGTGCGCCCGGGCGCGGTGGTCATCGACTGCGGCATCAACGTCGTGGACGGCCACGTGACCGGAGACGTGGAGCGTGCGACCGTCGAGCCGGTCGCCGGTGCGATGACGCTCGTCCCGGGCGGTGTGGGCCCGGTCACGAACGCGGTGCTGCTGCGCCACCACGTGGCGGCGGTCAGGGCTTCCTAGCGGGGTCGGCTCGCATCAGCCGCGCATCACGGCTTGCCGGCACGGGTCAGGGGTGCGCCGCGAGCACAAGCGTCCACGCCACGAGGAGGGCGAGCGCGCCGCCGAGGACGGCCATGCCCCACGCTGGCCAATCGATGGGACCCAGCACCTGGGCGGCATGCGCGTCGTGCGTCTCATGCGCGTCGTGCGTCTCGTGCGAGTCGTGCGCAGCCCCGTCGGCGGCGTGTGGGTCGTGCTCGTGCTCGGTCATCCATCCCTCCGTGCCACAGGACCATGGGCCGCGACCATCATGACCCGCCCGGCCCGTATGCGCGACTTCCGGGGATGGGGCATCCTATCGGTCCTCATGCAACGGGTCACACGCAGGTCCGGCCTCCTGGCCGCCATCATGGTCGCGCCGCTGATCGCCGGTTGTTCCGCGCTCGGGCTCCCCGAGGATCCTGCCAGCGTGGGCTTCCCGGGCGCCGCGGACGTCGTCGACCCTGCCGCGACCCCGGCACCGGTGCCCAGCCCGGTCCAGCTCTCGAGCAACGACGGGTACAGCCTCACGCTGCCCGCCGGATGGGTGGGCAGCCGCACCAACAACGAGGACACGCGCGCCGTCCTCGAGGCCATCACCGGGAGCGATCTCCTGCTCGGCACCGAAGCGAGCGACCTGTACGAGCGGACCGATGCCGACCTGAGCATGGTCGCCGCGGATGCAGCCGGGGTCGGGCTCGTGCCGGTGCCGTCGGTCATGGCGATCCTGGTCATCTCGTCCCGGCGGGGGTCGGACGACACCGAGCAGCGTGTCGAGGACATCCTCGCGAACCTCGCCACCGTGACCAGCGAGGTCGAGCGGACCGTCACCTCGGTGCGCGCCGGCGACGCCCAGCGCTATGACCTGACCGTGGCCGGGGACCTCGTAGCGGTGCAGCTCCGGGCCTACCTGTTCACCGTCGGTGACGACGGCTTCGTCGTGCTCTTCGGATCGGACCCCGCGCTCGCGGCGAGCGCCGCCCCCGACATGGAGGCGATCGTCAAGAGCCTGCGCTTCGGCGTCTAGGCGGCCGTGGCCGGCCTGCGCATCGTGGATGTCCTCGATGACGAGGCGTTCGCGCTGGTGCCCCCGTGCGCCGACCCTCGCTTCGACCACCGGACCTGCGACTACTGGGAGGACGCCGACCGAGGGGCGAAGGACGCCCGACCGGGCTGGCTGACCGTCGCTCCCGCCGCGCCATCCGAGCCGCCCAGGCCCGCCTCCGACAATCCCTTCGCACCGGCGTCGATGGGTGGTGATCGACGGCGGGACGCGCTGGCCGCCCTCCTCGGCGAAGACGAGGATGAGCCCCCCGCCCCGACCGCGAGCCTCGCCGACCCCGATGATCCCCCGGGCACCGGCTGGAACCCGTTCGCGACTTCCGCCGCACCGTCCACCCGAGCCGCGTCCGGCGCTCCCCGCAAGCTCGCGCTCCTGATGCGAGGTGCGCGGGTGTTCGGCTCGTACGCGCGGGTCGCCCTCGCGGACGACCTCCCCGTGGCCTATGCGCAGTTCGGCCCGCTCTCCGCGTACCCGAGGGCGCAGCGCCTCCGGGAGCTCTATCCGC
>JBEVIK010000033.1:0-8339 GCA_040510715.1 Candidatus Limnocylindrales bacterium | reverse complement strand
GCCGTGAGGATCGCAACGATGGCGCCCACGACCGTCCAACCGAGGACAGCGCGGGCAGGCAGCGTCGTGAGCTCGAACAGGACGCGCTCGGCCCGCTCGTCGCCCAGGGACGTGACCGGCCGGAAGGTAGCCCAGGCCAGGGTCGCCCGGTGATCGAGGAAGTGGATCGCCGCGACACCGCCGATGACGTAGATGGCAAGCGAGCCAAGGTAGAGGTCGAAGTCCCCTGGGCTGAGGAAACCGTCGGCCCATGCGGCGACGTGGACCGCCAGACCGACGCCGACCGAGACGATCGCATACGGCACCCAGGTGGGACCCGGCAGGGCGGTGATCCGGTCGATCAGCCGGTCGACCCAACTCGCCCGATATGGAGGCGTGTTCATGGGGCGAGATCATATGGTGCCGCGGCATGCTCTGAGGGGTCGGCCGATCCGTCCGCTTAGCCTCGGGGCGGATCCGACGGGGTCACGAGATCGGCGCTCGTCACGGCCGCACCAAGCGCCCGCCCCTCTTGGTCCGGATCCACGTCGGGCGCCCAGGGCCCGTGGACGATGACCGCCTCCTCGTCGCCGGGCCAAGGCGGCATGGCCGTACAGGTGAAGACGAGGGGCACGGCACCTTTGCAGCGATACTGGAAGGCCGTGCCAAGCGGGATGTCGATGCCGCCCGCGTCACGGCTCGGCGACGGCGACCGCGCGCTGAGCCAGACGGCTCCCTCCACGAAGGCTATCGCCGGGCGCCAGAGTCTTGGCGCTTCCTGGTCATGGCTGGCCGTCGCCGGCCCAGAGGCCACGGGATGGCCGAGGCAGTTCCGTCCCGTCGAGCTCGGGTGCGCCGGGAGCGAGGTCGTTCATGTGCCTGCCATAGCGGCTGGCCAGCGGGCCAGCCGTGAGGCCGTGCAGGATGACGGACAGGAAGACCGTCCATGCCACCGCGCTCACGAACGGGTCGGCCTCGATCCCAGCGTGCTCCAGGCTCTCCAGTCCGATGATCAGGAACACGATGGACGCGAGCCCCCGCGGTCCGAACCAGCCCACGAACAGCACGGAGAGGGGCCTGAAGCGTGCTCCCAGGAGCGCGATGGCGACCGGCAGCATCCGGATGACCGTGAGGCTCAGCAGCGCGTAGGCGATCGCCCGGGGATCCCACAGGGACGTCAACAGCTCACCCGCGACCGAGAGGCCGAAGGCTGTCCAGACGCCGATCGCCAGCAGCGAGCCCTGCTCCTCGACGAATCGCACGGCACTGTCTTCGCGCTCCTTGCTGCCACGCCCGAACGCCAGGCCGCCGACGAACGCGCCGATGAATCCGTTCCCGCCAGCACCCACCGCCACCAGGTAGCAGGCGCCGGCGAGCGCCAGGACGAACAGCTGCCGCGAGACGCTCGACGTCCAGTGGCGAGCGTCGGCGATGCTGAGCAGACGACCGCCCAGGAACCCGAGTCCGACACCCACAGCCACACCGATCCCCACATCGAGGAGCGCCTCGCTGAGCCATCCCCCGGTACCGGTCGCTTCCGCGGTGGCGAGAGCGAGTGCCACGAAGACGAACGGTGTCGCGATGCCGTCGTTCAGGCCGCTCTCGACACTCAGCACACGGCGGATGCGGGCGGGAACGGCCGGATTGGTCACCACGGGCTGGCCAAGGGCCGCGTCCGTGGGGGCGAGCGCGGCACCGATCAGCAGCGCCAGACCCAGTGAGATACCCGGGAACACCAGGAAGGCTCCCACTGTTCCCAGCCCGATGGTCAGCATCAGCCCCACGATCAGGAGCCTGGCGACCGGGCGGATATCCCGTTCGACCGCGCGCGCCCGCAGCGCTGATGCGTCCGCGAACAGGAGCAGCGTGAGCGTGGCCTCCGCGAGGACCTTGACCGGCTCCGCCGCCGGCTCCAGGGAGACCGGTCCGATCACGTCGTCGGAGATGAGGATGCCGATGGCCACGAACGCCAGCGCAGGGCCCACTGACAGTCGCCCGAGCCGTGCCGCGACCAGCGCGTAACCAGCGATGAGGAGCGCGAGGATGGCGAGATGCGTCTCCACGGCCGCTCAGCCTTGCCCCGAGATGTTCACCGACAGGTCCCGGCCCATCTGGCTGTCGTGGTGATGCTCGGCCCCGGCTGCGGCACCTGCGCTCGGCGGCGACGGGATGGAGTCGGCTGGCTGAGCGTCCGCTGGCTGAGCGTCCGCCGGCTCAGCGTCCGCTGGCTCCGCGTCCGCTGGCTCCGCCTCCGTGGCACTCCTCAGCCCCAGCCACGCCACGATCACGCCGAGTGCGGCGATGACGGCAAAGACCACCATCGCGGCGGCATAGCCTTCCGTGAACACGGCCGCCCAACCCGGGACGAGCTTCGCGATATCGAGGTACGACGGCTCGATGAAGGGATGCGAGGTCCCCAGGAACACCGCCCGCTGGGCGGACTCGTAGGCCTCCGTCGCCTGCTCGGGGCTCAGGCCACCGTCGACCAGTCGCTGCTGCCACGCGGCCGCGCTCGTGGCGGCGATCATCACAGTGACGGAGACGTTGCCCAGCGCCTCTCCGAGCAGGAACGACGAGCCGTTGAGGCCGGCCGCGACGCCGACCCGGTCGGCTCGAACGGAGCGGAACAGCAGGTCCGTGCGAGGAACGTTCGCGATGGATGCCCCGGCGCCCAGTAGCGCCAGCGCGCCGCCGATGAGCAGGTAGCCGGAGTCCACCTGAAGCGATCCCAGGAGGAGCGCCGACATGCCCACGAGGATGAGCCCGAAGGTGATGGGCCTGCGAAAGCTCCGGAGCTCGATGTCCACGCCCCGATACCGTTTCGTCAGCAGGACACCGGTGCCGATCGACGCGACCAGGGTCGCCAGCGCGAAGGGGGCAAGCGCCACGCCCGACGCGATGTCGCCGTAGCCCTGGACACCCTTGAGGAAGTTGGAGAGCTGCGCCAGTGAGCCCGACTGCTCCAGGCCCAGGATGGCGCCGAGGAACAGCGTGATGCCCAGGATCCGGAACGGGACATGCGGTAGATGCACCCGGGTCGTGCTGCGGGCCAGTCGCGCGGCGGCTCCCAGGAGACCGAGGGCGCCCAGGATGATGGCCAGGAGATGGTTCTCGCCCCAGCCACTCGCGAATGCCACCGTGCCGTAGATGAGCGCCAGCATCCCCACCGACCAGAGCACGAGCGTGAGAGCGTCGACGCGCCTCATCCGGTCACCGGGCGTGGATGGCGGCAGCCACCGCCGCACGGCGAAGAGGGCAAGGATGGTCGCGATCATCGCGGGCGCCAGGGTCGCACCGAACCCGAAGCGGTCGAACATCGCCTGCGCGAGGGCTGGACCGCTGAGGCTCGCCAGCAGCTGGACGGTCAGATAAAGCGCGATCGCGACCGGCATGACCCGCTGTCCGAAGCTGCGCATGACACTCGCGAGCGAGAGCGGGATGACCACCGCCGTGGCCAGGGTCAGCCCCACGTGGCCGCCCACGAGCACGGGAACGGTGGAGGCCACCGCCGTGATGCCGGCGAACGCGAGCATCGCCACGAGGCCCAGCAGGAGGACGCGGCGCGACCCGTACAGGTCCCCCAGGACACCAGCCGCGACCATCGTGCCCGCCTGGACCATGTAGTAGATGCCCACGAGCTGCGCGGAGGTCTCCGGCTCCAGGCGGAGAGCGCCCTGCACCGCCGACGAAGTCGCCTGGAGGATGGGTGGATCGATGGCGGTGGCGACCACGGCGAGGAGGCAGGCCGCAAGCGCTCGCCAATGCCGGGGATCGTCATGACGCGCGGCGCTGCCCAGCTCCTTCAATCGCTCGGTGGCGTGGCCCTTGACGCCCTCCCCGGCGGCAGCCACGCGTGTCCCCCCGCGCGGATCAGTGCGCGCTGTCATCCGCATCGAGAGCAGCGCCCTGGACGGCCCGGATCTCGCCGTTGAGGATGTAGATGCTCATGACGAACACCCACAACGGGAAGAGCAACACGACCCACTGGAGCGACGCCAGGCTGAGGAGCATCACGAGTGCGATGACGTAGCTGGCGATGATGAGCCACCGGGGGAAGATCGCCGTGCGCAGGGCGATGGTGGACGTGACGATCATGAACACGGCGGCGGCACGAGCCGCCATGACGAACAGGAAGGAGAACGCGAGGGAGCGCGTAGATTCGAGCGTCGCGGCGCTCAGCGGCGGTGCGGCCTCGAGTCGCTCCCCTGCCACCAGGCTCGCGAGCGCCGCCGCAGCAGCCCAGAACATGGCCACGAACACCAGGCCACTGCCGAGGAAGACGGTCGCGAGGAAGCGGTCCTCCCGGTCACCGATCCGGTCACGGACCACGGCGAGGAACCACAGGAACGCGATACCAGCGAACGGCGCGACGTACAGCGTGGCGAGCGTGATGGGGCCCTTCGCGGTCCGCTCGAACCAATCGACAAGGCCAGCTTCCGTCAGGCCCTCTGGCGGACGCGTTCCCAGCAGCACAGCGAACCCGAGGAACAGCAGCGAGAAGGCGATGCCCGCCAGGCCAGCGGAGCGCGGAGCGCGGCGCTCCAGGCTCACGGCGCCGAGCTCTGCCCCGGCGACCCTCGATCGGGGGCGAAGTGGATCAGGCCCGGCTGCGCGCTCCCGTTCGGTCACGCTGCTCCTCTCGGTGGTCCGGGTCGCCAGCGCCCCCAGGGGCGCTGCGATCGCTTCGTCCGATGGCGACGCGACCGCCACGACGAGACCCTGATCGGCAGCGTCCCATCCTGACCGTCCCGCGACCGGGCAGGGTCACTGCCGTGCCATGACGATCTTCAACCGCTCTTCCGGGTCGATCATGTGGTCGTGGTCATCCAGGCCAAGGTCGATCTGGACCCAATCGATCCTGCCGTTGTAGCGACTCGTCTCCGCGGTCAGCTCCGAGCTCACGGCTGTACCGCTCTCGTAGCCGACGTCGGTCGTCTCATCGGCCGAGAAGATCATCGCCTGGGTGAGGCCGACCTTGCCGTCTCCGACGGCCTTGCCGTCGTAGTACAGGGTCACCGTCCCACCCTTGCCGAGGCCACCTCCGTCGTAGGCGAACTCCGCGCGGACCTGGTGTGCCCCGGATGGGATCGGCTCGGTTGCGGCGATCGTGAACTCGTGGATACCCAGGACGTTGTACACGAACTTCGCGATGCCATCGTTGAAGTACAGGGCCCAGCCGCCGAACCGGCCACCCTGGGCGATGATGGTGCCCTGGGCGCCTCCCTCGGGTACCTCGACGTTCGCTGACACCGAGAACGACTTGTTCTTGATGCTCACCACGCTGTTCTCCGACAGCCGGCCCATCCCGGCGAACAGGAGCTGCGAGGTGCCTTTGATCAATGTGGGTCGACCCGCGATCTCGGGGATGAAGCGCTCGACCCCACGATCGTCAAGCGGCAGCACGTTGTAGCGGGTGGCCTCGATGAGCCACTGACGCTGAAGCTCGTGCAACTTGCCGGGGTTCTCCTTCGACAGGTCGTTGGCCTGGGTCCAGTCGACGGATCCGTCATACAGCTCCCATGCGTCGTCGTCGAACGCTGGCTTCTGCCCGCCCATGACCCACGGGGTGCTGTGCCTGGTGACAGCGCTCCATCCCTTGTAGTAGATGCCCCGGTTGCCGAACATCTCGAAGTACGGGACGTCGTGGCGCTCGGGGGCGTCCGGCTCCCCGAAGCTGTAGAGCATGCTGGTGCCTTCGTAGGGGCTCTGCTGCACACCGTGCACGAAGGTCGGCTCCGGTATCCCCGCCGCCTCCAGGATCGTCGGCGCGATGTCGATGACATGGGCGAACTGGTTGCGGATGCCGCCCTTGTCCGTGATCAGCCTCGGATAGCGCACGATGGTGCCGTTGCGCGTCCCGCCCCAGTGGGAGGCGACCTGCTTGGTCCACTGGTAGGGCGTATCCATCGCCCACGCCCAGCCCACCGCATAGTGGTTGTAGGACGTCGGTGACCCGAACTCGTCGATCTTGGAGGCCATGAACTCGGGGGTCTCGAGCGCGCCCATGCCGTTGAAGTACGCAAGCTCGTTGAAGGAGCCCTGCAGGGTCCCCTCGGCAGAGGCACCGTTGTCACCGATGATCACATAGACCAGCGTGTCGTCGTAGACGCCCAGGTCCTTGATGGCGTCGATCAACCGGCCGGAGTGGTGGTCGGTGTGCTCCATGAAGGCCGCGTAGACCTCCATCTGGCGCTCCATGACCGGCTTCAGCGCAGGATCCATGTCATCCCAGGCGGGGATCTCCGCGTGGCGGGGCGTCAGTTCCGCGTCGGGCCCGATGACCCCCAGCTCCTTCTGGCGTGCGAACGTGAGCTCTCGCTGCCGGTCCCAACCGTGGGCGAACCTGCCCTTGTACTTCTCGATCCACTCGGGTGGGACGTGATGCGGCGCATGCGTGGCACCGGGCGCGAAGTACATGAAGAACGGCTTGTCCGGCATCAGCGCCTTCTGTTGGCGTACCCACGAGATCGCGTGGTCAGCCAGGTCCTCGGTGAGGTGGTAGCCGTCCTCGGGCGTCCTGGTCGGCTCGATGGGCGTGGTGCCCTCGTAGAGCGCCGGGTTCCACTGGTTGTTCTCGCCACCGATGAAACCGTAGAAGTACTCGAAGCCGCCACCCCCCGCGGGCCAGCTGTCGAACGGGCCCATGGGGCTGGACTCCCAGACGGGGACCTCGTGGCACTTCCCGAACTGGGCGGTGGAGTAGCCGTTGAGCTTGAGGGTCTCGGCCAGCGGCGCCTTGGTATTCGGCCGCTTGGAGGTGTAGCCCGGGGCCGATGTCGCGATCTCGGTGATGCCGCCCATCCCCACCGAGTGGTGGTTGCGCCCCGACAGGAGCGCGGCGCGCGTCGGCGAGCACAGGGCCGTGGTGTGGAAGCGGGTGTATCTGACCGCATCCGCCGCGACGGCATCGAAGTTGGGTGTGTCGCATGGACCGCCGAAGGCTGAGGCAGCACCAAAGCCGGCGTCGTCGAGGAGGATGATCAGGACGTTCGGCGCCCCGGCCGGTGGGCGCAGCGGCTCGATCGCCGGGAAGCCTGAATCGGGGTTCTTCGCGTCGTAGACGATCGGGCCAGCGTGTGCGCGATCGGGGATCGGCAGCACGGTGCGCGCGTGGATATCAGGGGGGGACGCCATGGTGGGACCGCGCTCCTCGGTTCTGCCGGTGCATGGCATGGTCGTCACCTCCGGCTCGAGCAGTATGGCCTACGGACGGCATCCCGGAACGCTGGGTCGTAGGCCCGTCCTGACCGGTCGCCGCGCCGATGGCATGTCGGTCGCCACGCGGTGGCGTAGCATGGGTCATCCGCAGAGGTAGGCGGAGCTTGGCTCCGTCCGTCAGGGTCACGGATCCCGAGACCGGACGTAGCGCCTCGAACAAGGGTGTAGCGGTGACATTCCACGACGCGACCGTGGCCGGTCGATGCTGCCTGGCCTGGAGATCCTGATCCCGGCAGACACCCTCCCGACGATCACGATCGACCCGACCCTGGAGAGCGCCGCGGTCCCGGGCATCGTCGTCTTCGTCGCGACGTTCCCCGAGCCTCTCCCCTGGAGAACGATGCTCCAAGGTGTCCCACCCTGGCGCATCGACGAACGCCCGGCCGATCACCCTGGCACATGACCAGGGCCACCGACACGGAAAGGAGCACCGAATGACAGACAGGTCGCTCGACGAGCTGGGGCCCGTCGACTACCTCATCGTCGAATTCCCTGCAGGACGACAGAACTTCACCGGGGAGGGCGCCGAGGAGCTTCTCCGGCTCCATGACTCCGGCATCATCCGGATCATGGATATCGTCATCCTCCAGAAGGGGGACAACGGTACCGTGATGGCCCAGGAGCTCGGAGACCTCGACGAGCTTGGCGACCTCCAACGCCTCGAGGCTGACCTCGTCCAGACCCTGGCCGAGGAGGATGTCGACGACCTGGCGGCGGCCATGGACCCCGGCAGCGTCGCCGCCGTGTTGGTCTACGAGAACGTGTGGGCAGCGCCGTTCGCCTCGGCCATGCGCCGGGCAGGGGGCCAGCTCATCGCCAATGGCCGGATCCCCATCCAGGCCATCATCGCCGCCGTCGAGTCGGACGCGGCACTCGTCACGGAAGGAGCTTGACATGCCGCTCGGACCAGGTCGCGCAGGACGGGGCGTCATCGGAGGTCCCGTCGCCAAGGCAGCCGTGGTGGGAGCCGCCATGGGCCCGGGCCCTTCGCCGGTCGCCAAGGCGGCCGTCGTTGGAGCTGCCATGGGCCCCGGGCCGTCGCCTGTCGCCAAGGCCGCGGTGGTCGGCGCCGTCGTCACCCCGGGTCGTCGACGCTTCTAGAGGCGTCGAACCCCAGGTCGCTGGACCGGATGCTCTGGCCC
>JBEVIK010000032.1:0-3869 GCA_040510715.1 Candidatus Limnocylindrales bacterium | reverse complement strand
CGCTGACATCGGGGTGCCCGGCGAGCGGTCGAACGCGCCCATCGCGGTGCTGCTCGACTACGACGGCACCATCTCGCTGCGCGACGTGGGTGACGAGCTCATGCGCACCTTCGTGGCCGACCAGGCCGCCGTGGCCGAGATGGACGACCGCTACAACGCGGGCGACATCGGCTCCCGTGACCTGATGGCGTGGGACATGGAGATGCTCCCCGACGACCCCGCGCTGCTGCGCGCGCATGCCGCCCAGGTGCCGCAGGACGCGGGCCTCGTGGGCCTCGTGGCGTTGTGCCGCGCGCACGGCATCCCGGTCGAGGTGGTCAGCGACGGCCTCGGCTTCTACGTCGGCTCCAATCTCGGCTCGCTGGGCCTGGCGGACCTGCCGGTCGCGACCAACCGGAACCTGGTCTCGGGCGGTGCCGCGGGGCTGTCGTTCCCGTACGGACATCCCACGTGCACCGTGTGCGGCACGTGCAAGCGCGAGCGTGTCCGGGCGCACCAGGACAGCGGCCGCCTCGTCGTGTTCGTGGGGGACGGACCCAGCGACCGGTATGCGGCGTGGCACGCTGACATCACCTTCGCCAAGGGTTCGCTGCGCGCCTGGTGCGAGTCGGCGGATGTCGCCATCGAGCCGTGGCAGCGGCTGGACGAGGTGACGGCGTGGCTCGGGTCGTCGCTCGCATCGGGCGAGCTGCCATCCGACGCGGCCGGTGTCGGCCGGTGGCGCTCGGCGCGGACGCGACGGGAGCCGGCGTTCATCTGCGGCCCCGAGGCGGGACTGGAGCGATCACCCGGTCCGATGGATCCGGCGTCGATCGGCGGTCTACCCTGAGCAACGGTGTTGGCCATCGAAGGGAGGAGGCGGCATGCCGACGACGACGATCCTCGTAGGGACTCGCAAGGGCGCATTCCTGGTCGATCCGGACGGGGGCGCGAGCGCGATCCGGGGGCCGTTCTGCGAGACGATGCCCATCCAGCACCTCACGCATGACCCCGCGACGGACACCCTGTACGCGGCGTCCGGCAGCCCCTGGTACGGGCCCACCGTCTGGCGCAGCACCGACCGAGGCGCCACGTGGACCCAGTCGAGCGAGGGCATCAGCTACGGCGCCGACCAGCCCACGGTGACGCGTGTCTGGAACGTGACCCCCGCGCATGGGGCGCTCTACGCGGGCGTGGAGCCCGCGGGCCTGTTCCGGAGCGACGACGGGGGCCTGTCATGGACCCACGTGGCGGGCCTGCGCGAGCACCCCTCGCTGCCCACCTGGGAGCCCGGCGCGGGCGGCCTCATCCTCCACTCCATCGTGCCCCACGCGACCGACCCCCAGCGGATGTGGGTCGCCATCTCGGCGGTGGGCACGTTCCACACCCGCGACGGCGGGCGCACATGGGTCGCCCAGAACAAGGGCATCCGGTCCATCGACACGCCACCCGACGCGGTGCCCGAGACCGGCTACTGCGTCCACAAGCTGGTCAACCATCCCGAGCGCCCGGAGGTGCTGTTCCAGCAGAACCACATGGGTGTCTATCGTTCGGACGACGGCGGCGACACTTGGATCGAGATCGGCGGACCCCTGCCGTCCACGTTCGGGTTCCCCATGGTCATCCACCCGCAGCGACCATCCACCGCGTACACCATCCCGCTCAATGGCGACCAGCTGGGCCGGTACATGCCCGACGCCCAGGTCGCGGTGTGGCGGACGACCGACGATGGCCGCAGCTGGGAGCGGCTGACGGGCGGTCTCCCCGCGAACGCCTACGTGGGCGTGCTGCGCGAGGCGATGGCCACGGACGCGGGAGATCCGGCCGGCATCTGGTTCGGCACCAGCACCGGGCAGCTGTTCGGGAGCCGTGACGGCGGTGACTCGTGGTCGATGGTGGCCGACCTGCTGCCGGGCATCGAGTCGGTCGAGACCGCCGTCCTGGCTTGACGACGATGGCCGTCGTCCACGTGCCCCGCTCACTCGCGGCACTCATCCCGGGGATGCCACGCACGCTCGAGGTCGAGGGCGGGGACCTGCACGAGGTGGTCATGGCGCTCGAGGCGGCCCACCCCGGAGTGCTCGACCGGCTGTGCGAACCCGGCCCCCGGATCCGCCCGTTCATCAACCTGTTCGTGGACGGTGAGCGCGCGGGCTTGGCGACACCCGTCCAGCCGCGATCCGTGATCCACGTCGTGCCCGCCGTCGCGGGCGGCTGATCCCAGGGGCTCGGAGGTCAGCCCGCGGCCACGCTCGCCCAGTGCGCCGATGCGGGACCGGGCGGCAGCTCGTCGCGCTCGAGATGATCGAGCACCCGCAGCCGGATGGTCGAGTCCAGCGCCTGCAGCTTGGCGGAGGCACCGCGCTGGGTGACATCCGAGATGTCGGTGACCACGTATCCGATGTCGCCGCGGGTCGCGAGCACCTGTCCCACGATGTTCGCGCCGTGCTCGGCGAACACCTGGTTGACGGCTGCCAGCACGCCCGGCACGTTCCGATGGAGGTGGGCGATGCGCCCCACCCCGGTGTGCTCGAGCTGGAGGTTGGGCAGGTTGACGCTGAGGGTCGTCGAACCAGTGCGGATGTAGTCGCGCAGCTTGCCCGCGACGAACTGGCCGATGGCCTCCTGGGCCTCCTCGGTCGAGCCGGCCACGTGAGGCGTGAGGATGACGTTGGGCAGGCCCCGCAGCTCGGACTCGAAGCCGTCTCCCCGGCTCTTGGGCTCCACGGGGAAGACGTCGATGGCCGCGCCTCCCACATGCCCCGACAGGATGTGCTCGCGGAGCGCGCCGAGGTCCACCACGAAGCCGCGGGATGCGTTGAGGAACATCGCGCCGGGCCGCATCCGGGCGAACTGACGGGTGCCGAACAGGCCGGCGTTGCCCGGACGCCCATCCACGTGGATGGTCACGATGTCGGCGGCTTCGAGCAGCTCGTCCATGGACTCGAGCCGCCGGGCATTGCCGAGGGCCAGCTTCTCGGCGGTGTCGTAGAACACGACGCGCATGCCCATGCTCTCCGCGAGCACCGAGAGCTGCGAGCCGATGTTCCCGTAGCCGATGATGCCCAGGACCCGACCGCGGACCTCGTGCGCTCCCTCGGCGGTCTTGTCCCAGATGCCTTCGTGGAGCGCCTTGTCGACGACCGTCATGCGACGCGTGAGCGCGATGATCTCGGCGATCGTCAGCTCCACCACCGAGCGCGTGTTGGCATAGGGCGCGTTGAACACGGCCACGCCGTGCGCTGCCGACGAGGTGAGGTCGACCTGGTTGGTGCCGATGGCGAAGACCCCCACGCCGAGCAGGCCCGGGATGGACGAGCACACGCGAGCGGTGAGCTCGGTCTTGGACCGGATGCCCAGGAGCTGGAACCCCTGCAGCTCGTCGATGAGCTCCGACTCGTCGAGGGCTCCCTTGCGCGTGGCCACCTCGATCCCCGCGGCTTCGAGGACCCTGGTGGCGACCGGATGGATGTTCTCGAGGAGGAGCGCTCGCATGACCCGCGTATGGTGCATGAACGCCATGACGTGCGACGTGGGGTCAGCGCAGGACGCGGCCAGCGTGATGATGATCTGGCGTTCTGGACCAGTGCCGGCGCCCGGTCAGGGCAGCTTCTGGAGGATCTCGGTGAGGCCTGGTTCCGTCCAGCTGATGATCCACAGCACGTCGTTGCGGGGGTACACGTACCAGGTGAGCGTCGTGCCGGACAACGTGCTCACGTTCGTGACGACGCTGACATCCTTGCCGGCGATCTGTGCCGGTTGGGGCGAGGATGCTCCCGGCACGAGGATCGGGACGAGCGACTCCACGAACGGATCCACCTCGGAGCCCTTGATGCGGATCCCGAACATCAGGTTCGGCAAGTCTGATGTCCCGATGACGCTCACGTCAT
>JBEVIK010000031.1:0-6415 GCA_040510715.1 Candidatus Limnocylindrales bacterium | reverse complement strand
CGTCTCCTGACGTGCGCTGTCGGGCACGTTGCCGGCATCGACCGTGTCGCGCAGCCACTGGAGCACTTCGGTGAGGTTGTCCCCGACGAGCGGCTCGTCACCGCACGTGGCAGCCTCGATCTTGACGCCCGAGGCCCACAGCAGCGGGCCGACCGTGAAGATGTTGCAGCCCGCGCAGTTGCCGGCGAGGTAGTAGCCCTTGACGTCACCGCCGAGCGCGGTGATGGCGTCCGAGTGCGCTCGCAGCTCCGCGAGGCTCGTGGGCGGCTTCTCGGGGTCGAGTCCCGCCTTGGTGTACAGGTCCTTGTTGTAGAACAGCGCCGAAACGTCCGCGTACAGCGGCACGCCGTAGAGCCGGCCGTCATATGTGGCCACGGTCATGTGACCCGGGCTCGCGGTGGTCAGCTCGGGCCAGTCCTTGATCTGGTCCGTGATGTCGACCAGCTGCCCGGCGTCCTCGAACTGCGGCGCGTAGATCAGGTCCATGCCCATCAGGTCGGGCACGTCGCCGGTCGCGATGCCCCGCGCGATCTTGCCCACCATCTCGACGTGCGGGATGTAGCTCAGGTTGATGGGCTTGTCCGGGGTCGCGGCATTCCAGTCGCAGACGAGCTGGTCCACCATCCCCTTGTTGCCGCCGGAGCGCTCCCACATCTGCATGGCGTTCGGGTCATCGCTGCGCGCGCAGTCCTTCGCGGGCTCCGGCGTCGCCGGTGCCGGAGCCGGTGCGGACGGCGACTGGGCGGCCGCCCCGATGGGCAGCACCGCTGCCAGGCCGAGCGCCAGGGCGGCGATACCGATCGTCGCCCGCTTCGCGCCAGTGTCTCTCATCCCCGGGTCTCCTCCTTGTTGTCCCTGCCATGGACCGAAGGGATACGCCAGGTGCCGTCCGGATCGCGTGCGTGGGGCAGATGAAGCGCCCGCACCACACCCGACCGCCACCGGGCTCGCCGCATCCTAGCATACGCATGCGCTCACCGTCATACGCATTACCGCATACGCATGCATGACAACGGCACGTGGCGCGGCGTGCAGGTCGGATGGGCCGCTGGAAGCGGTGCTAGAAGCGCTGGCCAGCCGTCGCGGGGAGCCAGACGCGCATGGCACCCGGGCCCCGGTTCGCCCAGCGGTGGTACGGGACGGCCGTCAGCTCGATCGGTCGCCCCTCCCCTGACCCGGGGTCGGTGGCGTACGGCCACTCGGGCGCCGCGCTCGAACGGACGACGCCCGCCACGCGGATCGCCGGCATCCCGTCGTCTGCGGGCCGAGCGGTGAGCGTGGGGGGGACATCGGTGCGGATGGAGACGTCGGCGAGATCGGTCCCATCGGGCAGGTCGACCTGCTCCACGCAGTACACGAGCGGGCCGTGCTCGAGCGCGACGGTGCCACGCAGCGCGTCGACGTGCCGGTCGGGGAACGTGAGACGCGGTGGCTGGTCCAGCTCCAGGCGCAGCCGGTCACCCGGCGTCCACGCCCTCGTGAGGCTCGCGACATCACCTGTGGGCGGTCCCTCGGTGCGCCATCCCGAGCCGACGGCATCAGCGACCGCGAGGCGGCTCGCGTCGCTCCACGCGGGCACCCGGATGCCCAGCGAGACCGGGCTGGCGGGCGCGTCGAGCACCTCCACCTCCACGGTGCCCTCCCAGGGTTGGCCCGTCTCGACGCGCACGCGGACCTCGCCATCCGGCAGCGAGGCGCGCAGCTCGCCGCCCATGAGCTGGGTGAGCACGAGATGCGCGCCGTGGGTCGCGGCGGCCATCTGGTCCACGCTCGCGATGAGCCGCATGAGGTTGGGCGGGCAGCACGCGCAGGCGTACCACGGCGCACGCTCGGCCGGGCCGCCCTGGTATCCCGTGCCGCCGGTGCGCACCAGCAGCGGGTTGACGTAGAAGAACGCGCGGCCGTCCCCGGAACGGCCGGACAGGATGCCGTTGAGGAGCGCCCGTTCGATGGCGTCCGCGAAGCGCATCTCGCCCGTGGCGAGCAGGAGCCGCCACGCGAGCATCACGCTCCCGATCGCGGCACATGTCTCCGCGTAGGCGCGGTCGGGCGGCAGCTCGTATGGATCCCCGAACGCTTCCCCGCTGTGGCGGGACCCGAGCGCTCCGGTGAGGTAGGTCCGGGTCGCCGTCATGTCCGTCCAGCGGCGGACGACGGCATCGAGGAGGGCGCGGTCACCCGTCTCGGTGGCCACGTCGACGGCACCGCAATCGAGGTACATCTGGCGCACGGCGTGGCCCGCCACGGTCGGCGCGTCTCGTACCGGGAGGTGATCCTGCCAGTACGCCCGGCCGAAGCGGCCGGCTCCCAGGAGCCCGCGGCCACGCTGGTCGATGAGGTGCCTTGCGAGGGCGAGATGCCGCTCTTCCCCCGTCTCGCGGTACAGCTCCACGAGCGCCATCTCGATCTCGGGGTGGCCGTCCACGCCGTCACGCCGCCCTGGACCCAGCGCATCCGCGATGTGGTCCACGGCGCGGGTCGCGGTGCGCTGGAGGCGGTCGTCGCCCAGGACCCGGGTCCACGCGATGGCGGCCTGGAGCAGGTGGCCGATGTTGTACAGCTCGTGGCCCCATTGGAGGTCGTGGTAGGGCTCACTCCCGCTGAGCTGGACGAAGGTGCCCAGGTAGCCATCCGGCCGCTGTGCCGCGACGACGGCCTCGACCGCGGGCTCCGCGATGGCGGCCAGGCCCGCGCCCGCCTCGACGGACGCCCAGGCGACCGCCTCGAGCCACTTGTAGACGTCGGTATCGAGGAACGGGAAGGTCGCGCCGGAGTCGTCGCTGCCACCGCGGTAGGTGCCCGACCCGGCCGCGGCGTTCCGGAAGTTGCCCAGGGCGCCGGATGCCTCCAACTGCTCGAGGCCGTGGGGGATGCTGGCCTCGATGTTGGTGCGACGCACGGACCCCCACAGGCCACCCGAGACGGTCATGGCGCCCGCATCGATGGGCCGCAGCGCCACCGAAGCGCCCGGTGTCGGCGAGACCTGCGGTCGGACACCCATACTGGTCATGTCTGGCTCCCCTCGTGTGGCACTGGACCGCTCGAGCCACGGACGACCAGCTCGGGCTCCAGGATGCTGTGGGGGATGCCGTCCCCGCCATCGTCCATGGGCTCGTCGATGGCGACCCGTATGGCTTGCGCCACCATCTCCCGGACCGGCATCCGCACGGTGGTCAGGCTGGGCACGCTCATGCTCGCGAACGGGATGTCGTCGAAGCCCGTCACGGTCACGTCGCGTGGCACCGCGAGCCCGCGGTCGTAGGCGCCTCGCAGGGCCCCCACCGCGAGCACATCCGTGGCCGCGACCACGGCCGTGGGGGGCCGCTTGAGTGCCATCAGTGCGCCGAACGCCTCGGCCCCAGCCTCGAACTCATTGGCGACCGACACCATGTAGCCATCGGCGAGATCGAGGCCGTGGCTCGTGACATGGGTCCGGAACGCCTCCTCGCGCTCCCGGATGTCGCCCAGGCGACGGCCGCCCACGAACGCGATCCTGCGATGCCCGAGGCCTCGCACGTGGTCGAGCACCGCATCGATGCCCGCCCGGTTGTCCACGGTCACGGTCGGCAGCCCGGCGGCGCGGGAGCCGTGCCACAGCGCCACCACCGGCGCCGGTGTGTCGTGGAGGTCCTCGATGAGCTGCAGCTTGTCGCGCATGTCGCCCAGCAGCAGGATCGCGTCGCAATGCCGCGCCTCGAGGATGCCCCACAGCGCGAGCGCCTCGTCCGCTCGCCCGTGGGCGTGACCGAGGACCACGTTGTAGCCACGTCGCGCTGCCTCGATGGAGACGGCCTCGATGGCGGACGCGAAGAAGGGGTCGGTGATCTCGCGCACGATGACGCCCAGCAGCCCGGTGCGGGCGCCGCGCAGGCCACGTGCCAGCGGGTTGGGCCGATACCCCAGGCTGCGAGCAGCGCGCATCACGCGCTCGCGGGTCTCGGGTGCGATGGGGATGCTCGTGGGAGCGCCGCTCAGGACGCGCGAGACCGTGCTCTGGGACACGCCGGTCGCGCGCGCCACGTCCATCATCGTGGGCGTTCCCCGGACGGCGCCCGCGCGCCGCGTGGTCCGTGTCGCCGAGCCGTCGGGCCCGTCACCATCATGCACCGGTCGTGGCTCCCCGGGTCAGCGTGCTCTTGTCTCCGTATCGTCCGTCTCGAGCCGCAGAGTAGCGGATCGGGACGACGTCGCGCGGGCAAGGCCGCGGCATGCGCCGAAATGCAACCCTACCACTGCAAACGTATGCTATCGTGCCGGTCCATGGCACGCTGGCGGGCGCTGCAGTGACGCTGCACCGGATCTCGGTCGACCTTGACCGCCGCATCGGCGCCATCGACCCCAACGTCTTCGGCGGGTTCGTGGAGCACCTCGGCCGCTGCGTCTACGGCGGGATCCACGAGCCGGGCTCGTCCAAGGCGGGACCGGACGGACTGCGCACCGATGTCCTGGAAGCCGCCAGGCGCCTGCGCTACAGCAACATCCGGTACCCCGGCGGGAACTTCGTCTCGGCCTACCGCTGGCGGGATGGTGTCGGGCCTGTGGACGAGCGCCCGGCGCGCTACGAGCCGGCCTGGGACGCCGTCGAGCCCAACACGTTCGGCACCAACGAGTTCATCGCGTGGTGCCGTCGCCTGGGCGCGGAGCCGTACCTCGTGGTCAATGCCGGTGACGGGGAGATGCGCGAGGCGCGCGACTGGGTCGAGTACTGCAACGGCACCAAGCCCACGGCCCCGGTCAGGCTGCGCCAGGAGCACGGGTTCCCCGAGCCACATCAGGTCAGGTACTGGGGCATCGGCAACGAGGTCGATGGGCCCTGGCAGGTCGGCTACAAGACCCCCGAGGAATATGCCCGCACGTACCTGGAGTTCGCCAAGGTCATGCGCTGGGCCGACCCCAGCATCAAGCTGGTGGCGTCAGCGGTGTCGCACTGGGAGGGGAAGCCGCTCGAGCGCATCGCGCTGCTGCTGGAGCAGGCGGCCCAGCACATCGACTACCTCGGCATCCACTGGTATGTCGGCAACCCGGTCGGCGACGTGCCGGCCTACCTCGCGGTCTCGGAGCTCATCGAGGAGCGCCTCGGGATCATCGAGGGGCTCGCCCTCGCCACGACCCTGCGACGTCCACCCCAGGAGCCCATCCCGATCGCCGTCGACGAGTGGAACGTCTGGTACAAGGCGCCCCACGATCCCCGGGATCCGGCGTTCAACCAGCTCGAGGAGACGTACGACCTGGCCGACGCGCTCGTCGTGGCGATGCACTTCAACGCCTTCTTCCGGCACGCCCGCTCGGTCAGGATGGCCAATCTCGCCCAGCTCGTGAACGTCATCGCGCCGATGACCGCGACCACGGACGACCTCCTGCTGCAGACCACCTTCTACCCCTTCGAGCTGTACGCGCAGCTGGCCGGCAGCGAGGCACTCGACGTGCTCTGGGGCGGCGACACCTACAGCGCGCGGCGCATCGACGACAACTTCAACCGGAGGCCGACCGCCGGCGAGCGCACGGGCATCCGGGTGCTCGATGTCTCGGCCACGGTGGACGACTCGGCTCGCCGGGTGACCGTCTTCGTCGTCAATCGCGACCTCGAGGGGCCGAGGGAGGTCGAGGTCTCCATCGTCCCCGCACGCCCTGGTTCGGACGTGGAGGTCCACTCCATCACCGGCGCCCACCCCGGCGCCGTCAACACGTTCGCCGATCGCGAGGCGGTCACGCGCACCTCGGCACGTCGGTCCTTCGGGGATGGACCGGTGTTCGTGGCCGAGCTGCCCGCCCACTCCGTCAACGCACTCGTCTTCACGGTCTAGGCACGAAAGGAGGGCCGTCGTCCGGAACGAGCCTCGGATCCGGTACGTCGCCACGCAAGCATCGGGTCCCGGATGTCAAGCGCTGATCAGTCATCGAAGGAGGAGTCGTAGATGCATCGATCGAACCGCGCACTGGTAGCGGCGCTCGGCGCGGCCCTCGCGGCCGGCGCGCTCATCGCCCCCGCGACCGTCGCCCAGACACCCACCGACCTCTCGCTGTGGGTCTTCGTGGACCGCCACGGCACATTCATGCAGAAGCAGGCGGAGCTCTGGAACGCGGCCAATCCCGATCGGCCCATCAACCTCACGTTCGAGTCCATCCCGTACGACGACATGCACAACAACCTGCTCGCGGCGTTCGTCGGTGGGTCGGGTGCGCCGGACCTCGTGGACATCGAGATCGGCAAGTTCTCGACCTTCGTCAAGACCGAGGACACGGTCCATCTCCTCGACCTGACCGACGTCGTCGCGCCGTACCTGCCGGACCTCATCGCATCGCGCATGGCGCCCTATCAGGCGTACGGCAAGCAGCTGGGCATCGACTATCACCTCGGCGCCTACCTGATGTACTACAACCGGGCGCTGCTGGAGGAGGCCGGCATCGATCCCGA
>JBEVIK010000030.1:0-4822 GCA_040510715.1 Candidatus Limnocylindrales bacterium | reverse complement strand
GCGTCCGCCCACGCGGGGTCGGCGGTGAGCCGCACGAGGTGCCGGAGCACGCCACCGACCCGCTGCGTGACCTCTGCGCAGACCGGGCACTCCGCCGGCCGCGCGGCCTCGCGGGTGCGCCGCGAACGGAGCGGGCCTCGCGCTCCCGTCGCGGCACGCAGCTCCGCCTCCCGCACTCGCAGCATCGCGTCCAGCAGGATCGCGGGGCCAAGCGCCCCACCGGCCTGGCGCCGGTCTGCGCGCAGCATCTCGCGAACGTGGTCACCGCACATCCCTCGCGCGGTATCCAGCTCGGCGCGGAAGCGCACGTCATTGACGCTCTCGTAGAGGTACGCCTCCGAGTACCGCTCGACGACCGTCTGGCGTTCGCGGCATCCGGGGCACCCGGGAGCCGCGAGCAGCTCCGAGAGGTGCACGCTGGCGAGGTCCCGGGTCGGCAGGTCGGGCATCGCTACATGGTGACAGTCACTCGGACCGCGGGTCCGGTGCAGGTGTCCCGCGCTGCCTGCATGGCTTCCATCAGATAGAACAGATGTTCTATAGTGCCCGCCATGGACCAGCGCCCCGCCCTCCCCCCTCGACCCGATGTCCCGGTCACGGCGGCGTTCTTCGACGGCCGGTGGAGCCTCGAGGCGCGGGCCGATCCCTTCTGGTGCCGCATCACGGCCACGCCCTTCATGACCGGCGAGTGCGCACGGTCGGCGGTCCATCACCACGAGTACCTCGCCATCCACATCGACTCGTGGACCGGGGATGAGCCCGCGGCGCCGGTGGCCCACGCGGAGTGGCATGACGTGGCGGACCTCATCGCCCGCTTCGAGGGCGCCAGGCCGGGCCGATGACCGATGCCTGAGGTCCGCCCACCCCGTCGCGGCGACCTCCCCCACGCGCGGGCCCGGTCGGGCCTCCCGACGAGCGCCGAGGTCGTGCGAGCCGGACTGGCCTCGGGTCGCTACCTCCGCGGCGAGACCATCCGGCGTGCCGTGGGATCCGGACGAGGGGCGCCGCCCGTCGCGGGCGACCTGCTCATCGACGACGAGGTCCGTTCTGTGGACCCACCGCTCGGCGCCGGGCAGCAGGCGGTCGCGTGGGAGGTCGTGGGCCACGGTCGCTGGGCAGGACGCCACGACTGGGTCGCGGAGGTCATCGGCATCCGTGAGGGGTCCCGGGGACGTCCGTCGCGATAGCCCGTTCGGGTGATGTCCGGGGGCGTGAGCGCTCACGACCATCCGCGTGTGTCCCGGCGCCCTCGCTCGGTGGGTCCCCTGGCCGCGCTGCTCGTCGCCGTCGCGGCGCTCTCGGGCTGCGCTGCTGCCGGTGGGAGCGATGGGTCCGATGCCGGCGCGATCTGCGATGACGCCTTCCGCCAGGTCGCGGCGATCGATCGGACGGCGGCCACGCACACCGATCTCGACGTGGCCATCCGGCGCTGCCGGAGCCTCACCGACTGGCTGGCCGCCGCGGCCGAGCACCCCGAGGCGCTGCGGGGCGGCAGTCCCGTCGATCACCTCGAGGACCGCTGCGCCGATGTCGACGGGGGTCTCGCGGGCTACACCCTGTGTGGCCTGCTGCGTATCGCGACGGCGACCGCGACGCCCGCACCCACCAAGCGACCGACCCCCAGGCCCACCAGGGCACCCCCCAGGGCCGTCGCCATGTGGGATGCGTACCGCGAGCACTTCTACGCCGTCGAGTCGCGGGGCGTGAACCTGGTCTATCGGGTCATCGACGGCTTGAAGAGCTCGACCTTCCAGTCGGTGCGGCCGGTCATCGGACCCATGGAGGACCTCCAGCAGTGGGCGGTGCAGGAGGCGAAGTGGCTCGACCGTCACCCGGCACATCGGTGCTTCGCACACGTGCAGCGCGCCTGGCGACGGGGTGTGGGTCTGGTGGCGCAGGCGGCCCGCCTCACGATCCCCGGGTTCAGGCGACGCGACCAGGCGAAGCTCACGCGGGGTGGTGCGCTGCTGATCCAGGCCAGCAGGTCGTTCGGGCTGGCCGAAGAGCGCTTCCAGCGACTGGGCCCGACGGGCTGCGACTGACGTCATGTGAACGCCTCACCCGCCCATACCGTCCAGCGCCAGCCTCGTGGTGCGGGCCGCGAGATCCGAGATACGCGAGCCGTCGAATCCGAAGAGCGCTGATCGGGTCCGGTCCTCGAGCGGATCGACGAAGTGCCGCGGGAGCGCGGATGCACCGGCGAGGACGCCGGCCACGGACCCCGCGGTCGCGCCGTTGGAGTCCGTGTCCCAACCTCCCTGGACCGTCAGCCCGACGGTCGCGGCATAGTCGCCGGAACCCCACAGCAGGCCCGCCACGATGAGGCAAGCGTTGCCGATCGAGTGGACCCAGCCGTAATGCCCATAGCGGGCCTCGATCTCTTCGAGCGCGTCCTCCCACGTCAGCCCCGCTCCATGCATCTCGACCACGTCGCGGATAGAGCCCGCCAGGCGCGACCGGGGCGGGATGTGGTGCATCGATGTCACCACCGCGGTCCGTGCATCGGGCGCCACGAACGCAGCCGCCACAAGGGCCGCAGCCCACATCTCGCCGTAGATCCCGTTCGCGACATGGGAGAGCGACGCATCAGGGATCGAGAGGACGGCCGCCGCTCGGGGCTTCCCAGGGTTCACCCAGCCGAAGATGTCACCCCGGATGAGCGCACCGATCCACTCGCGGTACGGGTTGCGCACCGATGCGGCCTGCGCCGGCGGGATCCCTTGCAGCAGGTTCCGGTAGGCGGCGCGCTCTGCCGTGTAGACCTGGAGATACGGCAGGTACGTCAGCCACGCCGCCGCCACATCCTCCGTGCGCAGGCTGGGGCCGTGCCGCTCGATCAGATGGAGGCCCAGGATCGCGTAGTCGATGTCGTCGTCCCGTGCCGAGCCATGGATGTTGCCCCGCGTCGTGAAGGGCCAGTTCTCGCGCAGATCGAACCCGGGAGGCATCGGGTCGAGCACCGGGATGTAGTCGCGCAGCGGGTATGCGTTCGCCCGCTCGAGGTAGTCGCGGAGGTGGTCCGAGGTCCAATGGGGCCCCCACTCCACGGGCTTGCCAAGGTTGCAGCCCGCGATCCGACCCAGCCACCCGCCCAGGATCCGGTCGTGCAGCTCCCCCGGAGAGCGTGGAAGTAGCGTTCGCTCGCCGTCGGGCTCGGGAGGCAGCGTCGCGAGGATGCCCTCGAGGTCCGACGGCTCGCGGTACCCCTGGTCCACCGGGGGAGCGAGCTCCGTCAGCTCCGCGTACAGCGCCTCCAGCTCACGGACATCGTCAGGGCGCAGCGCCTCGTATCGGAGGCTGATGGCCGCCACGTCGTGGCCCGTCGACCGAGCCTGGGCGAGCTCGTCACCCACGAGGTCGTAGGGGATCAGCGGGTCGTGCACGGCGGCATGGCTGCGCGTGGGCGGCTGGATGGCGTGTTCGAGCCGCTGGGAGCGCGCGGCGGGTGGGTGTCCACATGCGGATGATGGGGCTCACGCACCTTCGCCGGCCGGCTCGTCGATGTCGCGTTCAGGTGTGATGCGATCGGGTATCCTCCTCCCGCCATGATGCGCGCCATGAACGAGGAGGAGCAGACCTGGGTGGAGGACGTCGCCCGGCGCTTCGACGCGGTCGTGTTCTGGACCGCCGGGCGCTACGGGGCACAGCCGCTGCTCCTCCCCCGCAGGCTCTGGGTGCGCAAGCAACGGGTCCGCGTCAGCCAGCATCGCCAGGCCTGACGGCGTCCCCGAGCGTGCCGCCACCCGGTTCGCGTCGAGGTCTGACGCGCCTCGGAGCATGATCATGCGCCGCGGTGCATCGACCCCGGCGGGGGACGAAGCGTGAGCACGACGACCGCCATCGACCCGAGGTCGGAGCGCATCGGGGTCCTCGCCGCGGCGCTCGCGGCCATCTCGTTCGGTGCGGCGTTCCCCGCGACCGCGGTCGTCCTGCGGGCGTACACCCCGCTCGCGGCGGCGGCGACCTACTCCACCATCGCCCTGCTGCTGATGGTCGGGCTCGCGGTCGTCGGCGTCATCCCACGACCGGCCCCGGGCTGGGCGACCCCGGGTGCACTCGTGCGACTGGGCGCGGTCGCGCTCGTGGGCGGACTCGGATTCATCGTGGGCATGAGCATCGCGGTGCAGCTCGCGGGCGCCACGGTGGCCGGGTTCGTCGCGACGCTGTACAGCGTGTTCTCGGCCATCCTCGCGGTGCCCATCCTGGGTGAACGTCTGACCCCCACCGCGTTCGGCTCATTCGTGCTCGCGCTGGTGGGGACCGCGCTGCTCGCAGACCCTGGGTCGCTGCACGGCTCGGTGGAGGGCGTCGTCATCGCCCTCGGCGCGGCGCTGTGCTTCGGCCTCTACCTGGTGTACGCCCGCAAGTGGGCCGGGTACCCGGGCATGGGCGGCTCGTCGATGGCCCTCGCGGTGCTCGTGGGCCGCGGCCCGCTGCTGGTCCTCATCGAGCTCGTCCGGGAGCCCGCAGCCCTCGCACCCTCGGGCGTGGACCTGCCGGTGTTGCTCGCCATGGCCTACCTCGCCATCGTCCCGGGTGGCCTCGCGCAGGTGTTCATCCTCATCAGCACCCGACGCATCGCGGCGCGCCGCACCTCGGCGTGGCTGCTGCTCACACCCCTGACATCCGCCACCCTCGCGTTGCTTTTGCTGGGCGAGACGCCCACGGCGCTCCAGCTCGCGGGTGGCACGCTCGTGGTGCTGGGCATCATGGGAGCGAGTGGAGCGGCCGATGAGATCGGGCGGTGGCGGGCGAGGCGGCGGGCTCCGGCATGAGCGGAGCCGGGTCGGGTGTCCGTCAGCGGCTGGTGCGGTACGGCGAC
>JBEVIK010000029.1:0-8471 GCA_040510715.1 Candidatus Limnocylindrales bacterium | reverse complement strand
CGGGCCGGCGCCGCGTCGTCGGCACCAGCGATGGACAGCTCCAGCGGATCGCCGGCGTGGAACAGCCAGACCTCGGTCGCGTCCACCCGATGCCACGCCGACCGCTCGCCCGCGGCGAGCAGATACAGGATCGCGGTCGCGGGCGGACGGGCCCCGGCCCGCGCAGCAGCGCGCCAGGTCTCGCGGTAGTGGCCGCCCTCCGGATGGGGCTCCAGACCCAGCTTCGCGATCACGGTCCCGGCGGTGGGTCGGATACGCACGCCCATAGCGTACGCTGGCCGCGTGACCCCACGCCCGGCCGTCCATGACGTGCTGCGCCCGAGCGCGGCCGACGCGCTCTCGGCATGGGCGGCACGCGTGCGTTCGGAGCGCGCCCAGACCGATCGGGCGCGCGAGGTCGCGGACCCCGCTGACTTCTACGCGCCGACGTCCCATCGATTCCGGTTCGATCCGGATGCGGGCCTCGATGCGGTGGGCCTGGTGCTCGAGGGCCACGCGCGGCCGGGCGAGACGTGGCTCGACGTGGGCGCGGGTGGCGGCCGCTACACGCTGCCCATCGCGCGGCTCACGCGCGGCGTCACCGCCGTCGACCCATCGCCGTCGATGCTGGCCATCCTGCGCGAAGGCGTCGACGTCCAGGGCCTCGCGAACGTCCGCGCGGTCGAGGCTCGCTGGCCCGTCGCGGGCTGGGACACCGTGCCGGGGGCCCTGGATCCGTTCCGGGCCGATGTGTCGCTGATGGCCCACGTGGGTTACGACATCGAGGAGGTCGGGCCCTTCCTCGATGCATTCGAGGCGGCGACGCGGCGGCTGTGTATCGCGGTCATGGGCGAGGCCGCCATGACGACCGTGGGCCGGCTGTACTGGGAGCGCATCCATGGCGAGCCGCGAGTGCCGCTGCCCGCGTTGCCCGACCTCGTGACCTTGCTGCTGGCGCGCGGTCGCCTGCCGGAGGTCCGCCTCGTCGACCGCGAGCCGCCCACGCACGAGCATCTCGAGGGCCTGCACGACCGGGCGCGTCGTCAGCTGTGGCTGCGACCAGGCTCGGACCGGGATGCCCGCCTCGGGGAGCTCCTGGCGGCCGATTCCGTCGAGCGCGACGCCATGGTGTCGCTGCCCGAGGACCGGGCACGCATCGGCATCGTGACCTGGGAGCCGCGCTGAGCCCGGAGCTAGGGGACCGGGACCGGTGAGCCGACGACCTGGAACGAGCTCACGCCGAACAGGACGAGCCCGACCAGCGCCAGCAGGGCGAGCGTGAACGGGTTGACGATGGGAGAGGTCGGGTCGGTCATCGCGTCAGCGTAGCGCCATGCCCCGGACACACCAGGACCGCGACGTGCCCCAGCTCGTCGCGGTCCCTGGCGGAGGAGGGAGGGACTTCAGGCAGTGGCGTTCCGCGGAAGGCGGAAGATCCACAGCGAGCCGTCCGTGCGGCGCATGCTCCGGATCCGTCCGGTCCGGTGCTGCGCAGGGAAGTCGCCCACCCGGCTTCGCTGCTCGGCGTTGCGGGCGATCTCCTGCTGGCGGGCTCGAGCCAGCTCGTGGGTGTTCAGGTACGACATCTTCGGCCTCCTTTCTCCACACCGGTCGGTGTGGGGCGTTGAAGGCAGGATGCTCCCTGGGACCCCTCGTGCCCATTCGGCAGGGGTCGTGATCGCGGCTACGTCATGCGTCCCGAACGCGGCCGGACGCCCCGCCGTCCGACGGCAGGCCGTCGACTAGGCCCTCGGACGGACCAGCTTGTGCTCGACCGCGTACAGCGCGGCCTGGGTCCGGCTCGACAGGCCCAGCTTGCCGAGGATGTTGCTCACGTGGGTCCGGGCCGTTCGCTCGGTGATGAACAGCTCGGACGCGATCTCCTTGTTGCTGGCGCCGTGGCCGACCAGCGACAGGACCTCCTTCTCGCGCTCCGTGAGCGGCTCCACGAGCTGGGGTGACGTCTTGCGCTCCCGCATCCGCTGGGCCAGCAGCCTCGCGACGGCGGGATCGAGGTGGACCTCGCCCGCGTGTGCGGCACGCACGGCAGCGGCGACCGCCTCCGCGTCGGCGTCCTTGAGCAGATAGCCGCTGGCGCCCGCCTCGAGCGCCGCGGTGACCTTGTCTTCCTCGATGAAGCTCGTGACGGCGACGATCTCGACCTCGGGGAGCACCTGCTTGATGGCGCCGATGGCGGTCACGCCATCCATCACGGGCATCAGCAGGTCCATCAGGATGACGTCGGGGACCAGCTCCTTGGCGCGAGCCAGGCCCTGCGCCCCGTCGCTCGCATCACCCACCACCTCGATGTCGTCCTGGAGGCCCAGGAAGGTGCGCAGGCCGTTGCGCACGACCTGGTGGTCGTCGACGAGGAGCACGCGGATGCGTTCGGGAGCGGCGGACTCATCGGGCTGGGTCACGGTGGTCCTCGATCGGATCACGTCGGTGCGGGTGCCATCACCCGGTCGGGCGTGCGCCTCCATCCTGCCACGGATGGACCGTCGATCGTGACCCGTTGGGGGACCGGTCCCGGAGTGTCTCGACGAGCAGCTCGGGAGAGGCGGGTGAGACGACCACGAGCCGCTCCGGCTCGTCCCAGAGCGTGCCCAGGTGCTCCACGACGGCGAGCGCCACGATGCGCGTGCGGGGCCAGCGGGCCCGGATCTCACCGAGGAGCGCGACGCCCACCTCGGCCTCGGGGAGGCGAGGGTCGATGAGCACCACGTCCACCGGGTCGCCCTCGAGGGCGACCATCGCTCCGACGGGGTCACCCACGGCACCGGTGAGGGTCAGGCCATCGGACACCCGGATGAGGCCCGCGAGGCTCTGGCGGACGCGCCGATCCGCGTCCACGACGAGCACGCGAACGGGCTCGGACGGGCCAGTCACCATGGCGCAGCGTCAGCGCGCGGCGGGTGGGCTCGCCACCGACGGATGTCGCATCCGACCTGCGACGAATGACGTAGGCAACGGGGCCCACGCCCCTCAGCCCTGGGTCAGCGCCTCCGAGGGCAGCAGTCGCTGGGGCGGCACCACGACCTCGACCTTGCTGCCGTGGCCCGACCCGCTGCTCACCATGAGCGAGCTGCCGATCTCACTGGCACGGGCGCGCATGCCTGCGATCCCCACGTGACCGGCTGGGATGACCGATGGGTCGAAGCCCTTCCCGTCGTCCTGGATGGCGAGCCGGAAGCCCTCGTCCCGGGAGCCGGACAGCGTGATGGCGACGTTCCGGGCCTCCGCGTGCTTGACCACGTTGTGGAGCGCCTCCTGTGCGATGCGATACAGCGCGGTCTCGACGTCGTTGGGCGCGCGGTCATCGGCCACGGCACAGTCCACTCGCACGGACAGGCCGACCCGGCCCTGGATACCCGCGGCGTGGGTCCGCAGTGCCTGGACGAGGCCGTCCTGCTCGAGGTTGGCGGGACGCAGCTCGAAGATGAGCGCACGCATCTCCGCGAGCGCCTCGCGCTCGAGCTCCCGCAGCTCGCCCAGCATCTGGCGCGCGGCCGCCGGGTCGCGGTCCATCAGCAGCTCCACGCTGCGGGTCGTGAGGGTCATGCTGAACAGCGCCTGGGTCACCGAGTCGTGGAGCTCCTGCGCCAGCCGGGCACGCTCCCGGGCCGAAGCGAGGTCGGCGGCACCTCGCCGGAGGTCGTCCTCGAGCCGGACCTGCTCGCGGAGGTCGCGGATGATGCCGTGCGCACCGCGGTACTCCCCGTCCTCGATGTCGGCGACGGCACGCATCTCCACCGGCACGGGCCGTCCGGCGGCATCGCTCAGGAAGAACCGGTAGGTCTGCTCCGGGAACGGCGGGGCGCTGATGCGCCGGTACGAGTCCTCCGGCGCGGACCGGGAATCGGCGTGGACCACGGTCGTGATGTGCTCCCCCATGAGCGAGTCCATGGGGCGCCCGGACAGCCGCACGATGGCGTCCGAGAGGAACGTGAAGCGGCCCTGCCGGTCCACCTGCCACGCCACGTCGGGGGAGTGACGCAGGAGGTAGTGATAGCGCTGCTCCGACGACCGGAGGTCCTGCCAGAGCCGGCTGTTGGCGACCGCTATGGAGGCGACGTCGGCGAGCCCCTGGAGGAGCTCCTGGTCATCGGCGGGCACATCCCCGGGTTCCCGGTAGGAGATCGCCAGCGTGCCGATGACGTCGTCCTGGGGCCCCCGCAACGGTGCTGCGGCCATCGCGCCGAGGCCCATCCGCTTGGCGACCTCGCGGTCCTCGTCCGTCTGGGGGATACGCTCGTCGGCGAGGTAGTCGGCGGTCCAATACACCCTTCGCTCGGATGCCGCGAGGCCGTTGATGCCGCCGCCGAGGGGGAAGCGCATGCTCGCCAGCCAGTCACGGGTGGCCTCGTCGGTGCCGCCCGCGAGGAACGCCGGGACGAGGTAGTCGGTGCCCTCCACGAGCAGCGTCAGGTGCGCGTCGTCCGCGCGCAGCAACCGGAGCGCGTCGTCCACGATCCGCTGCAGCACCTCCGTCGGTTCGCGGAGCACCGCGAGCCGCCCCGTGATCTCGCGCAGCGTGCGCTCCTGGTCGGCGCGGCGTGCCAGCTCCTCGCGTGACCGGGTCAGCTCGCGCAGGAGTGTCGCGGCGACAAGCGTCGCTGCGGCATGATCGGCCAACGCGCGCACCAGGGTCGCCTCCGGCTCGCCCATGGCGGCGAGGCGGGTGCTGTACACGCCGAGCGCGCCGAGGCGGCGCTCGCCGTCGAGCATGGGCGCCACGACCATCGAGCGGATCCCCGTGCCCTTGACCACCTGGTCGGTCATCCAGGCGTGCTGGAACGTGGTGTCGTTGGGGTAGTCGTCGGTGATGCGCACCGACCGGTCCGCGAGCGCCGAGCCGAACATGCCGACGCCCAGGGGCACCACCATCGAGCGCATCCAGGCCCGCTCGGGTGAGTTGCTGATGCCGGCGTCGGCGGCCCAGCGCAGCGTCTCGCCGCCGGGGTCCATCAGGTACACGATGGCGCCGTCGGCGTGGAGCAGCCGCGCGGCCTCGTCGGCCGCGTGCTGCACGGGATCGGTGTCGCGGGTCGCGGGCACGTCCGGGGTCCGGTGCGGCCCGGGGCCCCAGGATGCGCCCTCGCCGCTGGCGGTGCCCATCGCGCCGAAGGATAGGGCGAGCGGCATGGCGTCGTGCGCGGGTCGGGCATGGGTCCGCGGCGCCGGGTGGCCGGCCTGTGCGGTCGGCTGATCACCCACTGGTCAGTACGACCGCCGAACGCGGGTCCGGGGGCGTCAGTCCTGACGTTCGCCGATCGGGCGACCGATCCCGAGCGCGCGATGTGGTCGATCGACCGCGGGATGGTGACCGGAGACCCGTGCGTGCGCCGTTCGCCGGTCGTTTCGACCACCAGGTGGTCGATCGGCCCTCGGAGTTCGGGTCGTGCCGCGGATAGGCCCCGGGACTGGTGCCGCGGATAGGCCACGGAGTAGTGCCGCGCATAGCGCTGGAGTGGTGGCGCCAGGGGATCGTCGCGACCGGATACCTGTCGAGGAGGGACCACGAGCTACTTCGGGCGACGTATTGACAAAGTCACCGGAGGCTCCTAACGTCGGATCGTCCAGACAATTGGCAAAGTACCTTTGCGACCACGCCTGGACGGCACGATCGATCGCATCGCGGTGCAAACGGATGACGGTCGCATCGGCGCGACAAGGTCTCTCTGGCGGAGGAGCGGAGCGGCGGTGGAGCTGCCTTCCAAGGCGACGCATCAGGCGACGCGCGAGCACAACGTTCGACTCGTCCTGCGCGCGCTCGCGAACCTTGGCCCTATCAGCCGCGCGGACATCGCCCGCCGCACCCAGCTCACCCGTACCACCGTATCGGACGTGGTGACGCAGCTCTCGGGCGCCGGGCTCGTCCAGGAGGTGGGACGGGGTCCCTCGAGCGGCGGCAAGGCACCGATCCTGCTCCAGATCCCGCGGGACGCGAGACAGCTCGTAGGGGTGCACGTCGGTGACGGGCACGTGCGGGGTGCCATCGTCAACCTCGCCGGCGATGTCTCGCATCGCGAGCGGGTCGAGCTCCCGGCACGCGACGGGGCGTCCGCGTTGGCGAGCCTCGAGGGGCTCATCGACCGGCTCATCGGTCATGCGAGCGGTGTGCCCCTGGGCATCGGCATCGGGACCCCCGGCATCGTGGAGACGGCGACCGGGACCGTCCGCTGGGCGGTCCACCTCGATTGGCGCGACCTGCGACTGGGTCCGCGGCTCCAGGCACGCACCGGGCTCCCGGTGTACGTGGCGAACGACTCCCAGGCCGCCGCGCTCGCCGAGTGGACGTTCGGCGGCCATTCGACCGCGCGGGCGATGGTCGCGGTGCGGGTCGGCACGGGCATCGGCGCGGGTATCGTCATCGATGACCGGCTGTACCAGGGGGACGGCGCGGGCGCCGGCGAGATCGGCCACACCACCGTGACCACCAACGACATCCGCTGCCGCTGCGGGCGCACCGGGTGTCTCGAGACCGTGGCGAGCATGCCCGCGACGCTCGAGCGGGTGCGCATCGCCATGGGGGCTGCCACGCGACCCGAGCTGGGCGAGGCGGTCGAGGCGTTCCACGCCGGCCGGCCCGGGGTGCGCGCAGCGGTGCTCGAATCCGCGCTCTATATCGGGAGAGCGCTGGGTGCCCTCATCGATACCCTCGACATCCGGCACATCGTGCTCATCGGACCCATGACCACGTTCGGCCAGGAATGGTTCGCGACGGTCCGGGAGGAGGCGCAGCGGACGGCGCTGCCACTGCTCGCGGAGCGGACCCGCATCACCCTCGGCAACCTCGGTCCCGACGTGCAGGAGCTGGGCGCGGCGGCACTGCTGATGACCGCCGAGCTCGGCTTGAGCAGGGCGGCATGAGCGCGAGCGGCCCCACCACATCACGCGAGCGGTCGTGGATGCGATGCGCCCGCGGTCGAACCGCATATCCCACACCGTGAGCGAGAGGAGGGCGCCGACGCAGCACATCTGACCCAGGGATCCACACCGGACCCGCCCACGGGGTTGGTCTTTGGGTGTATGTTTTGGTGGCCCGGCGGTCGCGGGGCACGGCATGGAGGAGAACATGATCCGATCGAAGAGGGTGACACTGCTCGCGGGCGTCGTGGGAGCCATGACCGCCGTCAGCGCCGTCGGCAGCGCGTTCGCGCAGGATGCGAGCGGCTCCCCCGCGGCCGCCGCGGTCGGCGTCCCGGCGACACCCACCGGGTACACAGAGCTCGACCAGGCCCTCGGCGCCGACAAGCCCTTCGCGGGCAAGCGCGTCACGATGCAGACGCAGTGGATCGGCGGCGAAGGCGACAACTTCAATGAGGCGATCGCCGGCTTCGAGGCTGCCACGGGTATCGACATCACCGTCGCGGAGGTGCCGTCCGGCCAGCACGAGACGCTGGTCAACGTGTCCCTGAATGGTGGTGCAGCGGCTGACATCATCCAGCTGGCCCAGCCGGCGGCCATCAACACCTACGGCAAGGACGGCCTCATCAAGGACATCAGCACGATCCTTGATACGACCAAGCTGAGTGCGGAGCTGCCGACCGGCGCGTACACCACCGACGGCACCGTCTGGGCCATCCCGTATCGCGGTGGCCTCAAGTCCGTGGTCTGGTATCCCATCAAGGCATTCGCGGAGAAGGGCTATGAGGTCCCCACGACGTGGGACGAGCTCGTCGCCCTCTCCGACAAGATCGTCGCCGATGGCGGCGCCCCCTGGTGCGTCGGTATCGATGCCGGGCCGGCCACCGGCTGGATCATCACCGACTGGGTCGAGGACGTCATGATCCGGACCGTCGGGGAAGAGAAGTACAACCAGTGGATCAGCCACGAGCTGCCGTTCAACTCGCCCGAGGTGAAGAACGCCTTCGATCTCGTGGGCAAGATGCTGTTCACGCCGGGCTATGTGTACGGCGGCAGCACGGCCATCCTGGCGACGCCGCAGACGGCCGCCATGGACCCGATGTGGGGCGCCAGCGGCGACCTCACCGCTCCCGAGTGCTGGATGCAGAAGCAGTCCGACTGGTATTCGCCGGACTTCAACCCCGACAAGAAGGCCTCCAGCGACCCGAACTTCCAGTCCGCATACGTGGTCGGTGAGGACCTGGGGCTGTTCTACTTCCCGGTCATCGACCCCGAGATCGGCAACCCCGTCCTCTACGCGGGCGATGCGTTCATGGTCACCAACGACACCCCCGAGGTGAAGGCGGTCGCCCAGTTCCTGGCGACGCCGGCCTCGATCGAGACCTGGGTCAAGAAGGGCGTCATCGCGCTCAACAACACCGTTCCGCCTGAGTGGACGGCCGGCAACTACAAGCTCGAGACCGCAGCGGACCTCATCGGGAACGCCACGTTCCTCGCATTCGACGGTGGCGACGTCATGCCGCCGAGCGTCGGCGCTGGTTCCTTCTGGACCGGCACCGTCGACTGGATCTCCGCTGATGGCACAAACACGGACGCCGTGCTCGAGGCCATCGACGCCAGCT
>JBEVIK010000028.1:0-10184 GCA_040510715.1 Candidatus Limnocylindrales bacterium | reverse complement strand
GGGGAGGGACTGCTGAGTCCTGGCGGGGCGAGCATCAGCAACATCTTCACGGGGGACGCGGATCGAGCGTTCCTGGTGATGTCGACGATCAAGGTCAAGGAACGCGGGCTGGGTGAGAGCCAGGCATTCGCGTGGTTCTTCGTGAGCCCCTACAACTACCTCGCGATGATGGCCCGCTATCTCGCCGAGGTCGTCAAGGAGAACATCCAGTCCCGCCGTCAGGCGCGTGCCGGGATCGTGCCCCGGATGCACCGCGGCTTTCCGTATCCCTGGGTCCGCGCGGCCACCAACGTGGCCCTCCGGGCACTCGGCACCTCGCTGATCATCCAGGAGATGGTCCGAGGTACCTCCGTCATCTACATGGACTACACCGACTACGACGAGATCGCGCACCACAGCGGACCGGAGCGACCCGAATCGCTCGATGCGCTCGACGGCGTGGACCGGGAGCTGCGGACCCTGGCCAAGGCGGCCGAGGATGCAGCGCGGCCGTACCGCTTCGTGGTCCTCGCCGATCACGGCCAGAGCCTCGGTGAGACGTTCCTCCAGAAGTACGGTGTGCCGCTCCAGGATGTCGTGCGATCGCTCATGGGGGGCAGCGCCTCCGTGGCCGCCGCGACCAGCCAGGTCGAGGACTGGGGCCAGCTCAACGCGTTCCTGACCGAGCTCACCCGGACCAAGGGCATGACCGGTGCCATCGCACGTGCCGCCACCCGCAACAAGCGCGACAGCGGCACGGTCGATGTCGGTCCCAGCCAGCTCGAGGTGACGCCCCAGGGCGCGCAGGGACCGACCCAGCACCTGGACACGCAGGCCGCAGCCACGGCCGATCAGGGCGCCGCGCCCGCGGACCTCATCGTGGTCGCGGGCGGCAACCTCGCGCTCATCTACTTCAACGACAGCGACGAGCGCATGACCCTCGAGGACATCGAGGTGGCGTATCCCGACCTGGTCCAGGCACTCGCCAATCATCCGGGTATCGGGGTGCTCGTCGTCCGCTCGAGCGATCGCGGCCTGCTCGCCGTGGGCAAGCATGGGGTCCGGTTCCTCGACACTGACGAGGTCGAGGGCAAGGACCCGCTGGCGGTCTACGGAGACCACGCAGCGGCGGCGATCCGGCGCATCGACGAGATCGCGAACGTGGGTGACCTGGTGGTCATCAGCACCTATGAGCCGGAGACCGGCGAGATCCACGCGTTCGAGGAGCTCATCGGCGCACATGGCGGCCTGGGTGGCGCCCAGACGCGGCCGTTCCTGCTCCACCCGGCCGATTGGGAGGTGGACCTGGCGCCGCTCGTCGGCGCGCCGATGGTCTACCAGCAGCTTCGCCGCTGGATGGAGACGGAGCTGGGCATGACATTCGGGCCGAAGAAGCCGGCGCCCGTCACGCCTCCTCCGGCCGATCGCGCTGCGTCGGCCGATGCCACTCCAGAACAGGCGGCCTGAGGCGCCTCAGCGGCGGTCGCCGCTCGTGCTCCTGGTGACCACGAACCCGTCGAGGACCACGGTCCCGGACCTGACCTGGACCGAGATGGTGTGCCGGCCCGGGCGAAGGTTCCTGGTCCACACGATGCGCCGCATCGCAGCGGGCGACCTCCCGAGGTCGATGGTCGCCACGACCTTGCCGTCGACGCGCACGGTCGCGGTCCCGAACGACCCGGCGAGCGCGGCGACGATGCCGACCGAGGTGCCCTCGAAGCGGTAGGTCACCTTGGCCCGCTTCGTCGACGAGACCAGCCGGTAGCCACCTGATGCGCTGGCCCATGGGACGCGCCGCCAGCCGCTCGTCCTGTCGACGGACGAGGCACCCTCCTGGACGAGGCGCGCCGTGACCCGCTGGCTGACCGCCCACTCGGACGAGCTGCCGGTCGTCGATCGACCGCGCACCGAGATGGTCGTCCCGGTGCCGTTGCCGAGCGCCGTGCCCTGGGTTCGGGACCTGCCGCTGGGATGGTCGATGCCGCTCCACGAGGAGCCCGCGTTGGTGGTGCGAGCCAGCGAGAACGAGGTGCTGCCCACCGGTGCGACCCGCAGCCGCCACGAGACCCGCACCGGGATCGATCCGGTGGTCCGCACCGTCCCGCGATCGAGCGAGACGCGCACCTGGTCCACCACCGGGCGGGTGGGGTCGATGGCCACGGGGGCCGTGGTCCGGCTCCGCGCGTGTCCCACGCGATCGGTGGCCCTGATGATCCACCGGTAGCAGAAGCCGCGCTCGAGGTCGTCGACGCTGAAGGAGCTGGTGCCCACGCTCGCCTGGGATCCATCCGACTCCCACGAGGTGGCGCAGCCCTCGGACTTCGAGCGCAGCGGGCTCCGCTGGCGCCGCGCCGTGACCGTGCCCACGCCGGCGCCGCTGTCGGACGCCCGATACCTGATCGTGGCGCCGGGAGAGCCGACGAAGGTGAGCTTCGAGGGTGACGTCACGCGGATCGATGGCGCGTTGCCATCCGGCTTGAACGAGATCGTGGTCCGGCGTGTCCGGTCCACCCCGTTCGTGGCTCGCACGGTGATGGACGATGCGCCCGAGCCCGATCCGAACGCGAACTCGCGCGAGGCGGTCGCCGTGACCCCCGACGCGACGTCGACGCTCGGCGAGGTCGTGCTCCAGCCGGAGCCGCTGACGCTCCCGATGACCGCCTCGGTGACACCGGAGTGCGGGTCGCGGGACGTGGACTCGAGGGTGAAGCGTCCCGACGTGCCGGCGCGGAACCAGACGCCGGTGCCGCGAGCGACCGCGTCACCGCTCACGTCGAGCACCGGCACCAGGGGCGAGGAGACATCCGTCCAGACGATGGCGGTCCGCCCGACCGTGGCGTTCCCCGCCCGGTCGTAGGCCGTGACGTTCCAGCGATAGCAGTACCCCGAGCGGAGGTCGCCCGACGTCCACGGCCCGCTGCCGGTGATGGTGCGCGGGGAGCCGTCATCGGCCCAGGTGACGTCGTCGCAGGCCATCGGGCCGCTCTGCACCGCTCGACGGCGCTGGAGCGTGCGCCTGGCGATGCCCGTGTAGCTGTCGGACGCGGTCGCGCGGATGCTTCGGCTGCCGGACCTCTGGATCCTGAGGGCGCCCGTGGGGTACGAGATGTCCACGACCGGCGGATCGGCATCGATGGGCACGTTGACCGTCTGTGTGTCGGAGACCTCGCCATCAGTGGCCCGCACGGTCACCGTGACCGTGCCCGTCTGCAGGGCGCTCGTGCCCTGGAGCCAGAGGGTGCCGGCCCCGCCACGCTCGCGGATGCGGAGCGTCTCGGAGCCCACCGCATCGGGCTGGCTGACGGTCACCCGGACCGGGCGGTAGTGCCCGCTCCGGCGCGACAGCGTCACCCGCACTCCGCGCTCGGCTCCCTCGCCACCGAGCGGCGTCGATGGTCTCGCGACGGAGGCGATGACGAACGTGGGCGGTGTGGACAGGCTGCGCACCTGGAGCAGCCGGTACGGCCGTCCATCCGGCGCGCTGCTGGTGCGCCAGTCGCGCGTGCCCGCGACGTACAGCGCCTGCTTGATCTGCTGGGGCTGCGCGTTGGGATACCGCAGCCGGTACAAGGCGATGGCACCGGTCACGTGCGGCGTCGCCATCGATGTCCCGCTCATCCACGCGTAGCGCTGGTTCTTGAACGTGGACAGGATGCACTTGCCCGGCGCCACGATGTCCACGGCCGCACCCCAGTTGGAGAAGTTCGCCCACGTGTCGTCCGAGTCGGCGGAGTACCACGGGCAGACGCTGCGCTGCCGGCCGTTGCCGCCCGGGCGCCCGTCGTAGTCGGCGAGCGCGGCGACCGTGATGGGCTCATCGAAGATGGCGGGCCGCTGGTTGACCACCCTGCTGTCGTTGGCGGCGGCGACCGCGAACACGATGCCCGCCTCCATGGCCTGGCACATCAGCTGGTGATACGAGTCGGAGGTGCCCACGCCGCAGGCGGTGTTGGGATGGCGCTGGGGCCCTGCGATGCTCATGTTGGCGGCGATGAACCGAGGTCCGCCGGGCGCGAGCTGCTGCCCGACCATCCACTGGAGCCCGCACACGATGTCCGAGGTCTGGCCGGAGCCGTTGTCACCAAGGACCTTGATGGCCCACACGCGTGCACCGGGTACCACGCCGACCACGCCCCGGGAGTTGTCGCGCGCAGCGATGGTCCCCGCAACGTGCGTGCCATGGCCGTACCGGTCGGTGTAGCTGCCCTCGGAGTGGCTGCAGTTGACACCGCCGCCGATGCGCAGGTCCGGGTGGGCGGCGATACCCGTGTCGAGGACCGCGATGTCCAGGTTCAGATCGGCCTTGTCGCCGATGCGCGCCAGCGGCTGGCGGTCGGCGTAGATGCGCTTGATGCCGCTGGGCATCTGCTGGCGGCTGAACTCGCCGCGAGAGACGACCCCTGCCTCGACGGTGTCCTTGGCGATGGACACCGGCGCGTCGATCTCGATGGACGCGACGCTGGGGTCGTCGCGCAGCTTGCGCAGCTGGGCGGGGGTCAGTCGCGCCGCGAAGCCGCCGATGCCGTTGCGGAACACGTGCCGTGGCTTGACGCCCCAGCCCTTGGCCTTGCGGACGCGTCGGTCCACCTTGGCATGATCCACGCGGCGCACCTGGAACCGCGCACCACCGGACGCGACCCGGACCGAGGCGCTACCGCCTGCCACCGCGGACTCCCGGTAGCGCACGATGTAGTCGCGCGCACCACCTGCCTCCGCCACGGGGACCGTGCCCAGGATGACGAGTGCGAGGGACGCGAGGGCCAGGGCGAAGCGTCGCAAGGGCATCTCTCCTCTCGGCGCCGGCCGATCAGACGGCATCGGCGGCACCTGCACGTCCCCCTGTGGCCATCATCCGATGGTCTTCGTGGCGCACTGCCCGACGCGATGGTACCCCGCGTGTCGATCCGTCGACCTTGGGAGCCTCCATGGCAGGGTGGCGCACGAGGCCGTGCGCTGTCCATGGGCGGTCCGTTCCGGGCCGATGACCCGATGGTGCCGCCGCGTGCCGCACGATCCGTTCCATGCACGCATGCTGCGAGGATCGAGGATCTCCGGGCATCGGTCGGTCGTCCCGTCGGTCATGGCATGTCTGACGATGCATGGGTCCATCCAGCGGTCGTACGACCGGCGACGGATGACGTACACGGCTGCGTCATCCCGTCGCCGAGCGCTGGGCGCCTGGCGCCCTACGCTGCTTGAGGCGCGTGACGTCCGCCGGGTTTCAGCGGCCTACTGGGTGACGCCGCAGAGGTGGACCTTGATGCCCATCGCGTCGAACATGGCGGCCTTGGTGAGCATCGCCCGGTCGGCGGACGCCGCATCGGTGCCGTACGCGACCTGGATGTGGTTGGCCTTGTGGCGAGCCATCATCTGGTCGCGGCTCACGTCGTGGAGCACCGCGTGCATGATGGGCCACTGCGGGGTGGTCGCCTGCCAGCGCCGCTCGGTCTCCTCGCTCGGCAGCTCCACCACGGTGCCTCGGCCCACGTCCGCGTGGAGCGCGCCGTCCATGATGAACACGCGGCTCCACACGATCTCGCCCGGCTTGCTGATGCCCTTGATGGTGCCGCCTCCGAGGCCGAAGTACATGGGCGGCTGGCGCTGGCTGATGGCGCCGGCATATCCACCGATGAGGTGGGCCGGCGGGACCGCGCCCGAGATCTCGAACACCCACACGTAGTCGTCGCCGTACTGCTCACCCCAGCGCACGTCGTGGAGCGTGGTCGCAGGGTCGAGGCCCAGGGCCGTCCACACCCGGTTGGTCACGAGGCCATCGACCGCTGACCCCTCGTCCACCTCGTTGAAGCAGGGGAGCGGGCGACCCGGGTACAGCTCGGCGCCGGTCTCGATGTGCCGCACCGGCGGCCGGTCGGCGTCGTTGAGGATCCCCTCCGCGAGATCGGACGCGGGTGCCACGTCCTTGAGGCCCTGCTGGTACTGGATGCCGATGCTGTCGCAGCCGAACCGGTCGGCGATGCGCATCGCGGCCGTGTACAGCCGCACCTGGTCGAGGACCTGGTCCTCGGTCAGGTGGGTGGCGCCGTCGCTGCCCAGGTCGAAGCGCATGCCCTTCGCCTTGAGCCAGTCGTAGCCGGCGCGTGCTTCCTGGGTGCTGACGAGGCGCATCTCGGCGTACAGCGCCGACTGGCTCAGGCGCTCCTTGAACAGGCCGGCCGGGTTGAGGTACTCGTCATCGAAGATGGCGTTGTACATGCCCATGCAGCCCTCGTCGAACACACCCAGGATGGCCATCCGGTCCATCAGCTCACCCGCCAGCCGCCGGCCGGTGTCCGCTGCCGCGGCGGGCAGCTTCGCTGGGTCGAGGTCGTGGACATGCGACGTGTCGTGCTCGATGGAGCCCGTCTCGAGCCAGCGGACCAGGGCCTGGTCGGCGAAGTCGTCCTCCATGTCGTCGCTCCAGATGGAGCTGTAGGGCCTGCCCATCTTGGTCAGCGAGGCATTGATGTTGAGCATGCCCACGAGACCCGGCCACTCGCCGCGCCAGTTGGACGCGGTCAGGATGGGCCCGCGATGGCGTCGGAGGCCGGGCAGCACGTGGTGGCTGTACTGCCAGACGGCCTCCGCGACCACGAGGGGCGCGTCTCGGTCGATGCCGGCGAAGACGTCCATGCCCATGCGCTGGTTGGAGATGAAGCCGTGGCCGCGTGCCGTGTCCACGGGGTGGGCGCGCTTCACCGTGATGCCGTGTCGCGCGAAGGCACGTCCCAGCGCGGCTTCGAGCTCCGCTTGGGCCGGCCAGCAGATCACGTTCGCGGTCTCCCGTAGGTCGCCGCTCGCGACCAGCACGACCTCGCGCATCGATGACCCCGCCATGGCACCCACTCCTCCTGGCCGATCCACTGGCGCGAGCCTTCGCCGCCCAGCGCCCCACGCACCCTGAAACCGGTTTCCCGTGCCGCCGTCACACGATACCATCCGGGGGCAAGGACGCCGCCCTCATCGCCGGGCGGGCGCCACATCGAGACGAGGACATATGCCCGATACCCGCGAGGACCGCCCGGTCGGCATCCGGGACGTCGCGACCCGAGCCGGTGTCTCCCCGGCCACCGCCTCGCGCGCCCTGAACGGCACCGCGACCGTCTCGAGCGAGCTGCGTGCGCGGGTGCTCGAGGCCGCCGGCGCACTGGGCTACCGGCCCAACAACCTCGCCCGAAGCCTGCGCCGCCAGCGGACCGACACCATCGGGGTGATCGTCTCGGACATCGCCAACCCGCATCACTCCGAGGCGGTGCGCGTGATGGAGGACGCCGCGTCACGGGCGGGCTGGCGGCTCATCCTGTGCAACACGGACGAGCGCGTGGACAAGCAGCGGAGCTACCTGGAGCTGCTCGCCGACGAGCGAGTGGGCGCGGTCATCCTGTCGGCAGCCGATGCCGCCGGGAGTGGCACCGATGCACTGCTCGACCTGGGGATCCCGGTGGTCGCGTTCGACAGGGTCATCGACGATCCGCGCGTGGATGCCGTGACCTGCGACAACCAGGCCGGGGTGCACGCCCTGACCGAGCATCTCATCGGGCTGGGTCACCTGCGCATCGGGTTCGTGGGCGGGCGGCCACGCGTCGCCACGGGCGCCGAGCGGCTCGAGGGATACCGCAGCGCGATGCGCGCGGCCGGCCTGAGACCGATGGTCGAGGACGGCGAGTTCCGTGCGGACGATGCGGAGGTCGCGGCGCGCCGGCTGTTGGGTCGTGCCGGGCGCCCGACCGCGATCGTGGTCGCCAACAACACCATGGCGGTGGGGACCCTGCGCGCCGTGCGCGAGGCCGGGCTCGCGGTCCCCCGCGATGTCGCTCTCGCCACGGTGGACGACCCGGTGTGGGCGGAGCTGGTCGATCCGCCGCTCACGGCGCTCGCGCAGCCGGTGCGTGCCATGGCGGAAGCGGCGGTACGGCTGGTCCTCGAACGCGTCAACGGCAAGCGTCAGGAGGTCGTGCGCCTCGTGCTCCCCATGGAGCTCCGCTTCAGGCGGTCATCGGGGCCACCGAGGAGGCCGCTCAGAGCGTCGATGTGATGGTGCGGAGGACCCGCACGATGACGGCTGCCCACCACGCGAGGGTCCGCTGCGCGGCGGCCACGAGCGATGGCGCCGGGCGCAGGTCGGCCGTGCGCGTGGGCGCGGGCGTCGGCGTCGGTCGTGGCGACCGCTGGGGTCGTGGGGTCCGCTCTGGCGTGGGCCGTGGCGTCCGCCGCGGCTTGGGGCGGGGGGTGGGATCGGGCGTGCGTTCGGCTCTCGGGCGTGAGGACCGTTCGGGCTCCGGATCCTTCTTGGGGTAGGGGATGCGCACGACCGGCCGGGCGATGAAGGATCTCGTGGGCGTGGGCGGGTCGGCGATCCAGAAGCTCCGCCGGCCGTTGCGGACCCGGTTGCCGCCGGCCGGGTCGGGATAGTCGCCCCTGACGCCGTCGATGCCGTACGGGTCCACGGTGTCCCAGTCCGTGTCGAACAGCTGGAAGTGGAGGTGCCGGACGCAGCACGGGTCGCCGCTGTAGCCGGCATAGCCGATGAGCTCACCCCGCCTGACGAACACCGTCCGCTTTCCCCCCAGTGGGATGCGCTTCGCGATCGCCTCGAGATGACCGTAGTAAGTGCGATACGTGCGGCCCTTCACGGTGTGGCTGATGAGCACCCGGTTGCCGTTGCCCACGATGCAGCCCTTGCGGTCGGTGAGGTTGGCGCAGGCGTAGCCGGCGGCTGCCGCGTACACCGGGAACGTGCGCCACGTTCGGGACCGGTCGAGGCGGCCGTTGATGTAGTCGATGCCGCCGTGGACCTTGCCGTCCTGGGGCGGCCCCTGCCAGATCTGGGCCTGCTGGATGTGCATCCGCGGCGTGACCTTGAAGGGCAGCGTCAGGAACCGGGGCACCGGGCCCGCAGCGGCGACGGGCGCGGTCGTGACGAGCGAGCCCGATGCCATCACGACCACGGACACGAGCGCGGCCAGGAGCCTGGGGGTTCGAGGCAAGGCGATCTCCGAACGACGACGGCGACGACGCGCCGCACTGGGACCAGCGACGCCTCCCAACGACCCGGTCGATGGAGCCGCAGGCTACGACAGGCCGGGCATTCGCGCAGCCGACCCTCCCGGCGGCATGCCTCGGTACGATGCGCCCATGACCGACCGGATGACGTTGCCCTACGGATCGTGGCCCTCGCCCATCTCGCTCGACCTCGTGGTCGCTGGCGGCCGTGCCGTGTTCGAGCCGAGGCTCGATGGCGAGGATGTGTATGTCCTCGAGTCACGCCCGGACGAGGGTGGGCGACAGACCCTGCTGCGCCTCGGCACGGACGGCTCGGTCACTGAGATGACGCCGGGCCCAGCGAACGTGCGGGACCGGGTCCACGAGATGGGCGGAGGCGCGTGGACCGTGGATGCCGGGCTGGTCGTGCGGTCCCAGTTCCCGGATGACTCGTTGTGGCGCATCGACCCGGACGGCAGCACGCGCGCCCTGGTGTCGATCCCCGGGCTGCGGTTCGCCGACCTGTCCATCGATCGCGCACGCGGGCGAGTCCTGGCGGTGATGGAGGATCACCGCACCGATGACCACGACCCCACCAACAGCATCGTGGCCGTGGACCTCGAGGAGGGTGGCATCACCGCGCTGGTGACCGGGTACGACTTCGTGAGCCATCCCCGGATGTCACCCGACGGGATGCGCTGCTCGTTCCTCTCCTGGGAGCGCCCGGACATGCCGTGGGATTCGACCCGGCTGTGGGTCGCCGGGGTCGGCGTCGACGGATCGCCGGGCGAGCCGGAGCTGGTGGCGGGCGGTCCGACCGAGTCCATCGCGAGCCCAGCCTGGGCACCCGACGGCAGCCTCGTGTTCGCGTCCGACCGCACCGGCTGGTGGAACCTGTACCGATGGCGACCGGGCGTGAACGGGCACGAGCCCCTCGCTCCCGCCGAGGCCGAGTTCGCAGGCCCCCAGTGGGTCTTCGGGCTGCGGCCGTTCGGGTTCGATGGCGACGGGCGCGTCGTCGCCATCGTGCGGTCGCGGGGGCAGGATCGGCTGGCCATCATCGAGGCGGGGTCCGAGCCCCGTGACATCGCCATCGAGGCGACCGACCTGTCGTATGTGTGGGTCGCCGGATCGACAGCGGTCCTGCTCGCGGCACAGCCCACGCGCCCCACGGCGGTGATACGGGTGGACCTCGCGAGCGGGGTCGGCGAGCGGATCCGGGAGGC
>JBEVIK010000027.1:0-5550 GCA_040510715.1 Candidatus Limnocylindrales bacterium | reverse complement strand
CGACACGTGCCCCGTGTCATCGAGGTCGAGCATGAGCGTGATCCGGTCGCCGCACAGCGGGTTGGAGCCCTCGTACGACACGTCCGGGTGCTCGAGCGTGCCGAAGTTGTGGGGGCGGCGGTAGTGCTCCAGGATCTCGTCCCGGTACAGGCTATCCATGGGACACGACAGGGTAGCGGACCGCCCCGCTCTCGGACGAGGCCTCGGCCACGCCCTCGCCGAAGACCGCCTGGACCTTGCGCAGGCCGGCGGCCAACCGGTCGAGGTCATCGCGGGTCGAGTAGACGTTGAAGCTCGCGCGGCCCGTCGCAGACTCCCCCAGGCGCTCGTGGAGCGGCTGCGTGCAGTGATGCCCCGCCCGGATCGCGATCGCCTCCCGGTCCAGCAGCGTCGCCACATCGTGCGCGTGGATGCCGGGGAGCGTGAAGGTGATGATGCCCGCGCGCTCCTGCGCATCGCGGGGGCCAAGGATGCGGATGCCGGGCACCTCGCGCGGCAGCATCTCGAGGGCATACGCGGTGAGGCCGCGCTCGTGCTCCCGGACCTGGTCCATGCCCAGGGCGTCGAGGTACTCCATCGCCGCGCCGAGGCCGATGGCGGCGGCGATGTCCGGGGTGCCCGCCTCGAACTTCCAGGGCACGTCGTTGAACGTGGTGCTCCGGAGATGGACCTCGCGGATCATCTCGCCACCGCCCATGAACGGGGGCATCGCCTCGAGCAACTCGCGTCGCGCCCAGAGCGCACCGGAGCCGGTGGGACCGAGCGTCTTGTGCCCCGAGAACACGTAGAAGTCGGCACCCAGCGACCGGACATCCACCGGGCCGTGGGGCACGCCCTGCGCACCATCGATGAGCACCAGCGCCCCGGCGGCGTGGGCCATCTCGGTCATCTCACGGGCGGGGTTGATGGTGCCCAGTGCGTTCGAGACCTGCGTGAACGCCACCAGCTTGGGCCGAGTCCGCAGCAGCACCTCGAAGCTGCGCAGGTCGAGCCGGCCCTGCTCGTCGATGGCCACGAACTCCAGGTCCGCGTCCTTCTCCTGCGCCAGCAGCTGCCAGGGGACCAGGTTCGAGTGGTGCTCCAGCTCGGTCAGGATGATGGTGTCCGCCTGGCGGATGTGACCGCGCCCCCACGAGTACGCCACGAGGTTGATGGCCTCGGTCGCGTTGCGCACGAACACGACCTCGGCGGGCTCTGCCGCGCCGATGTGGCGCGCGACGGCCACGCGCGCTGCCTCGTAGGCCGCGGTGGCCTCCTCGGCGGTGGTGTAGATGCCGCGGTGGATGTTGGCCGTGAAGCGGGTGTTGTACCCGTCGACGGCGTCAAGCACCTGGCGGGGCTTGAGTGACGTCGCCGCGCTGTCGAGATACGCGAGCGGACGACCACCGAAGTCCCGCTCGAACAGCGGGAAGTCGGCGCGCAGCGTGGTCGGGTCGAACGTCCGGTCGGTCACGCGGCCCCTCCGTCGGTGTCGAAGGTGACGACCAGCTCCGCGATGCCCTCGGCGGTCTCGCGCAGGCGGATCTCGCCGGCACGGACGCCCGGCTCGCGATCCCAGGCATAGCCGGCGCTCGACCAGACGCCCTCGTGGCGGATCGGTCCCACCACGGACAGCGTGTCGTCGCGGGGCTGCACGCGATAGGCCTGGTCGATGGCCGCACGCCCGCGGAACGGTCTCACCGGCCCGCCCTCGAAGCGCATCACGCCATCGGGCAGGAACGCGGCGACCATCGCGTCGAAGCGACCATCGCGGACGCCTGCGTTGAACCGCTCGACGTGGGCATCGAGCGCATCCTGCGTGGCCGTGGTCCTGGCGCCGTTCATCAGGCGACCGCCGGATCCTCGTCGGCGGGAGCGCCGTCGTCGGTCGCCGTCACCTCGAGGCCGGCCTCCCGCAGGATGGGCGCATAGCCCGCCCGCTCGAGGTCCAGCGCAAGCTCCCGGCCACCGGTCTTGATGATGCGACCCTTGGCGAGCACGTGGACCACGTCGGGCTTGATGTAGTCGAGCAGACGCTGGTAGTGGGTGATGACGAGGACGCCCTGGTCGGCGCTCAGTTGGGCGTTGACGCCCTCGGCGACGATGCGCAGGGCGTCGATGTCGAGCCCCGAGTCGGTCTCGTCGAGGATGGCCATCTCGGGCTGGAGCACCGCCATCTGGAGCATCTCGAGGCGCTTCTTCTCGCCGCCCGAGAACCCCTCGTTGACATACCGCGACGCGAAGCTGTCATCGAGCTTGAGGAGGGCCATCTTCTGGCGCACCAGGTCACGGAACTCGCGCATGCCGATGCCGCCGCGGGTCGGGTCGGACGGGTCGTACTCGGCGTCGGTCACGTCGAGCCCGCGCCGGCGCGCGTTGAGCGCCGTGCGCAGGAAGCTCGCGACCGAGAGGCCAGGGATGGCCGTGGGGTACTGGAACGCCAGGAACAGGCCCAGGCGCGCGCGCTTGTCCGGCGAGAGGGCAAGGATGTCGTGCCCCTTCCAGATGACCTTGCCGCCCGTGACCGCGTAGGCGGGGTGGCCCATGAGCGCGTAGGCGAGGGTCGTCTTGCCCGAGCCGTTGGGGCCCATGATCGCGTGGACCTCGCCCTTGCGGACGGTCAGGTCGATGCCCTGCAGGATCTCGCGGGACGGCTCCGCGACGGGCACGACGTGCAAGTCGCGGATGACGAGCTCCTGGTCGTCGGTGGTGGCGGCGGGGGCGGGCTGGGCCGCCAGGTCGAGCGTGGTCATGCGTTGGGTACGGACTCCGTGCGGATCGGTCGGTCGGCGACCAGGGTGGATGGGCTGACGGGCAGCTGGGACAGGGGGTGCGCGGGCACCGGCCCCGTGAGCTCGAGCAGGGTGAGCGAGTCGAGCGCCTGGACGACCGCCTGGCGGACGCGGATCCAGAGGGTCTGGACCTGGCAGAACGAGGTCCGATCGCAGCCCGGGTCGCGGGCGTGGTCGGCGGCGCAGAGCATGGGCGTGATGGGACCCTCGAGCGCCACGATGACCTCGCTCATCCGGATGTCGGACGGGTCGCGGGCCAGCTCGTAGCCGCCACGGGCACCACGGGTGCTGCGCACGAGACCGGCCTCGCGAAGGCTGCTCACGAGCTGCTCGAGGTACGGCCGCGGCAGTGACTCGTGGTCGGCCATCTCGGCGAGGCTGACGGGTCCCGCCCCGTAGTGACGCGTCAGCTCCACCATGAGCCGGACGCCGTACTCGCCCCGCGTCGAGAAGTGGAGCGCGCCGGACATCTGGGGGATCGTTCGCACGGGGGGACTCCTGTGGCGACGTCGAGGCCGGCTGCGGCGGTCATATCCGACCTAGAACGTCAGGATTAGTCTACCGGTCCGGCGGGCCCAGCGTCAACGCGAGGTGAGCGTGTCCGTCGCTGCCGACCGCGAGCGTGGTCAGCCGCGGCCGCGCTCGTAGTCGATCTCGACCTCGGACAGCTCCCCCGCGACGACCGTGACGCTTCGGGCTTCCGCGCGCGGGTATGGGTCCCCGCCCGGCGACGGCTGGATGACGTAGTCGCCCGGCGGCAGCTCGATCCGGAACGTGCCGTCCAGGCCGGAGGTGACCTCGCCCACGATGCCGCCGTCGGGATCGAGGATGACCAGGCGCGCCTGGTAGGGCACGAGGCAGGGGGAGGCCTCGGTGGGCCGGCGGCAGTCGGGTCCCACGAGCACGATGCCGGTGATGCCCGAGGGGCCGTCCGTGGGCTCGGTCGAGGGTGACGCACCGGGCGCCGTCGAGCACGCGGCCAGCGCGAGGACCAGCGCGCAGGCACGGAACAGCGTGGACAGGGACATCCGTCGGACGGGTCCGGCGGAGGCGCGGACTAGAGGCCCGACCACTCGCGGATCGCGCGCGCCAGGGCGGCGTTGTCGTCGTCGCCATGTCCCTTGGAGACCAGGCCCGCCTCGATCTGGGAGGCGAGCGCCGCCACCGGGAGCGAGGCACCGACCTCGCGCGCCAGGTCGAGGGCGATGCCCAGGTCCTTGAGATGGAGCGCGATCCGGAACCCCAGCGGGTAGTCATCGGCGATCATGCGACCCGACCGGTTCTCGAGCACCCAGCTCCGGGCAGCGCCACCGGACAGCGCAGCCACGACCTGCTCTGGGTCGAGACCTGCCTTGATGGCGAGCACGATGCCCTCGGCGACCCCGAGGTAGCTGCCGCACAGGATCACCTGGTTGACGGCCTTGGTCGCCTGCCCCGCGCCGATGGGACCCATGTGGGTGATGTTGGCGCCCATGCTGGCCAGCACCGGCCGGGCGCGCTCGACGTCCGTGGCGTCGCCGCCCACCATGATCGTCAGGGTGCCCTTCTGGGCACCCTCGGAGCCGCCCGAGACCGGCGCGTCCACCATCGCGACGCCCTGCTGGGCGAGGCGCGCCGCGAGGTCACGGGTGACCGCCGGCGAGATGGTCGAGCAGTCGATCACCAAATCGCCGGTGGCGGCACCCTCCGCCACGCCGTCCGGTCCGAACAGGACCTGCTCCACGTCCGGCGAGTCCGAGACGCACACGACCACGATGTCCGACGCCGCAGCGAGCGCTCGGGGCGTGGCAGCCTCGGTTCCGCCCAGCGATACGGGAAGCTGCGCACGGCCCGGCGTGCGGTTCCAGACCGTGAGCGGGAAGCCGGCACGTGCCACGTTGGCGGCCATCGCGGCACCCATCGTGCCCATGCCGCAGAACCCCACGCGCTCCATCCCGTGCGCCTCCCCCGACGACCCGGCCTGCCCGGCGGATGCGGGCGGTGCGGTGCTCATGGTAGGGGGTGCCGGCGGGCACGGCCGCCGGGCCACGTGACGACGCCCGAGCGGCTGACCGCTCGGGCGGGTCGTGGAGCTCGACGGCGCGGTCCCGGGGGACCGCCGTCGGTGCTATCGACTGCTGCCGAAGATGCGCAGCAGGAACAGGAACAGGTTGACGAAGTCGAGGTACAGCGCGAGGGCGCCCATCACGGACGCAGACTCCGCGTTGATGCCCTGGACCTGGCCGCTGCGGATGCGCTGGACATCCCACGCGGTGAGCCCGGTGAAGATGACCACGCCCAGGATGCCGATGGCGAGGTTGAGCGCCCCGCTGCCGGGGAAGAAGAAGACCTGCGCCAGCATCACCACCACGAGCCCGAGGAGGCCCATGAACAGGATGCCGCCGAGGCTCGTCAGGTCGCGCTTGGTGACCGCTCCGTAGAGCGCTGCGCCCGCGAAGATCGCGGAGGCGCCCAGGAACGCGGTGATGACACCCGACATGTCGTAGGTCACCGCGCCGGTCACCGGGTTGATCGTGGCCGTGTACGACGCGACGATCACGCCGAGGGTCAGGCCCATGGTCAGCGCGTACACGAAGAACGCACCCAGCGCGATGATCGACGGGATGCGCGTGATGAGGAAGCTCAGCCCGAACACCAGCACCAGCTGCCCGATGAGCAGCAGCAGCCAGTTGTCGATGACCTGGGCCATCGTCGCCGGGTTGTTCATCACGAACCAGGCCGCGCCCGCGCTCAGCAGGAGGCCGATGAACATCCACACGAAGCTGGCGGTCAGGAAGCC
>JBEVIK010000026.1:0-3147 GCA_040510715.1 Candidatus Limnocylindrales bacterium | reverse complement strand
CGTGCTGGGCAGCCGGCGCGTGGCGTCCGAGCGCCTGGCCGAAGCCGGGTTCGCGTTCACCTGGACCGACTTCGAGTCCGCCGTCCGGGACGTGATGCGATGACCGCGGTGGTCGCTGCCGCTCGTCCCGATGGACGAGCGCTCGGTGCCAAGGCGGGCGTGACGGTCGCCATGCCCCTCGCCGTCGTGGTGGCGTCCATCGGGTCGCTCATCGCCCTGTCCGGCGACCGGGACGCCCTGCCCGCCGTGTTGTGGGGTGCTGTGCTGGCGCTCGCCGCCATCGTCTCCGCCACGTGCGTGGGCGCCCTGTTCGGTCCCAGGCTGATCCGTGACGCGGTGGCCTTCCGGTCGGGTTCGGTCCTCGGGATGTCCGTCGTCGCCATCGTCATCGGGGCCTACGCTGTAGGGGCAGGCATCGCGGCGGCGGTCGCGGTCAGCGTGGGTCCGAACGTGGCGGTCCTCGCGTGGTTCCCCTTTGCCGGGACGATCGGCCTGATGATCTTCGGCCTGCCCGCGCTCGCGATCGTCGTGCCGCACGCCATCGCATGGCGGTGGCTCATGCGAAGGTGGGCGCGTGGCTGACACCGGCAAGCCCGCCCCCAGACCCGGGCCCCTCGCGGCGATGACGACGCTCGAGGACATCGCGATCGTCACGTACGACATCGACCCCGGCGCGCTCGCGACCCTCCTGCCGCCCTGGATCGAGCCGGACGTCCTGACGCTCGCGGACGGACGGCGGCGGGCCCTGATCTCAGCGGTCAGCTTCCGGGACGTGGACTTCCGGTTCCGGCTGGTGCCGTTCGTGCGCCTGGGCATGCACCAGGTCAACTACCGCGCCTACGTCCGCACCGGCGGGGAGCGCGCGGTGTGGTTCCTGGGGAGCACGCTCACGTCGCGCTCCGTGGGCATCCCGCGTCGCCTGTGGTCGATGCCCTGGCATCGGGTCGACGCGACGCTGGAGGCCACCTGGGACGGGACGACCTGCCGTTCGTGGCGCTCCACCGTGACCGGGTCATGGGGCGGCATGGATGTCGAGGTGACCGGCACGACCGAGGCCATGGGCAGGCTCGATGGCATGGCCGACGAGCGCGAGACGGCGATGCTCCTGACCCACCCGCTGATCGGCTACTACCGGCGCCTCGACGGGCACGTGGCGGGCTACCGCGTGTGGCACGAGCCGATGCGCCCGACCCGCGGTCACGCGGTCCGGGCGCGGTTCGACGTGCTCGAGGGCCCGGGTCTCGTCACGCCGGGGCAGGTGCCGCACTCCGTGCTCCTCGAGCGTCGCTCGGAGTTCATCGTGTACCTGCCCCCCACCCGGCTGGACGGTCCGCTGGACGGCTGACCGGTGGGTCGCGCGTCGGCGTACGCTGCGCGCATGCCTGACGCCATGCCCGACGGCACGCCCACGGTCGGGGTCATCGGCCTCGGGGTGATGGGCTCCGCGATGGCCCGCCGCGTCGTCGCGGCCGGCCTGCCGCTCGTGGTGAGCGCGGGGTCCAGGGGCCCGGTCACCGAGCTGTGTGGCCGCGGCGCGATCGCGATGGGGACGGACGCTGCGATCGCCCGGGAGTCCGATGTGTGCATCGTCAATGTCCCAGATACGCCCGACCTCGAGCGCGTGGTCCTCGGCCCCGACGGGGTGCTCGAGGGCGCGCATGCGGGCCTGGTCGTGCTCGCGATGGGCACCCACCGACCGTCCGCGATGCCCCCCATCGCTGCAGCGCTTGCCGAGCGCGGTGCGGACTTCCTCGATGCGCCGGTGTCCGGCGGTGATATCGGAGCCCGGGAGGGGACGCTCTCGATCATGGTGGGCGGGGATGCCGAGGCGCTGGAACGCGTGCGGCCGGTGCTGGAGCTGCTCGGCCGGACCATCACCCACATCGGTCCGGTGGGCGCAGGCCAGGTGGCCAAGGCGTGCAACCAGCTCGTGGTCGGAGCCAACATCCAGGCGGTCGCGGAGGCGTATGCGCTGGCACGGGCGGCTGGCGTCGATCCGGCCGCGGTGCTGGGAGCGATCGCGCAGGGGCTCGGCGGCAGCGTGGTCCTGGACCGCTACGCCGAGCGCATGATCGACAGGCGCTTCGAGCCTGGTGGGCGGTCGAGGCTGCATGCCAAGGACGCGCGCATCGTGATGGAGCTGGCGCGCGAGGCGGGTCTCGACCTGCCCGCGTTCGCGGCCGTCGCCGAAGCGTTCGAGGAGCTCGTGCGACGGGGCGATGGCGACCTCGACCACTCGGCGCTGGTCACGTTGCTCGGGACCGGCGGCCCGGCCGACGGCTGATCGACCACCAGGTGGGCAGTACGACCGGCGAGGGCCCGATGCATCGCAGATCGACGGTCGGCCGAGCGTGCGGCTGACCACCGCGTGAGCAGGCGACCGGCGATCTGGCGCTCCAGCGGTCGTTCTGACCATTGGGTGATCAAGCCACTGGCCGGGGACCGACCAGTTGCACGCGCCGTCCCGCCATGGCATAGTCCGCGACCTGATGACACGCAGCCTCGTCCTCAAGAAGTCGAAGCGCCAGCGGCCCTGCCCGGAGGCAGTGGCCTAGCAGGCCTTCGCGCGGACGACGCGAACGGGGCCTGCCGGGCAGGCTCCGAGGGCCGCAGCACCTGACACGGTGACTGCGGCTTCTTCATGTCTGGCATCGGAGCCGACGCCCGAAGGGTCCCGACCACCCGGGACACGAACGGAGACAGGGGACACGATGCGAGCACTCCTCCTCGGAGCCGGCAACATGGGTCGTGCCATCGGCGCGGCACTCGCCGCGCGGCACGACAGCGTCATCGCGACGCTCGGCCGGGATGCGGCCCGGACCGACGTGATGCCCCTGCGCCCGGTGGACGTCGCGTTCGAGTTCACCCATGCCGATGCCGTCGTGGGCAACGCGCGCGTCGCCGCGGCGACCGGCGCCCGGGTGCTGGTCAGCGGGACCTCGGGCTGGGCGGGCGACCAGGCCATCCGGGACGAGCTGGAAGCCATCGCGGCCACGTGCGACATGCGCATCGTCGCGGGCGCCACCTTCAGCGTCGCGACGGTGCTGTTCACGGGCATCGCCGTCGAGGCCGCGCGTCGCTTCGGGCGGTTCGCCGACTTCGATCCCTACATGTTCGAGCACCACCGCCGGACCAAGCCCGACCGGC
>JBEVIK010000025.1:0-5562 GCA_040510715.1 Candidatus Limnocylindrales bacterium | reverse complement strand
CGTCGGTGTTCGACAAGACCGGCAAGGACGGCGTCATCACGGTCGAGGAGTCCAAGTCCATGGACTTCGAGACCGAGTACGTCGAGGGCATGCAGTTCGACCGGGGCTATCTCTCGGCCTACTTCGTGACCGATCCGGGGCGCATGGAGTCGACACTCGAGGACCCGTACATCCTCATCACGGACAAGAAGATCTCGGCCATCACCGACCTCATCCCGGCGCTCGAGAAGGCGCTGCAGGCGGGCAGGAAGGACATCCTCATCATCGCCGAGGACGTCGATGGCGAGGCGCTCGCGACACTCGTGGTCAACAAGCTCCGGGGCATCGTCAACGCGCTCGCCGTCAAGGCCCCGGGGTTCGGAGACCGGCGCAAGGAGATGCTCCGCGACATCGCCATCCTCACCGGTGGCACGGTCATCAGCGAGGAGGTCGGGCGCAAGCTCGACTCCGTCGAGCTGGCCGACCTGGGTCGCGCCCGGCGCGTCGTCGCCAGCAAGGACGCCACGACCGTGATCGAGGGTCACGGTGACCAGGCCCAGATCGACGGGCGCATGAAGGCCATCAAGGCGCAGATCGAGGAGACCACCTCGGACTACGACCGCGAGAAGCTCCAGGAGCGGCTCGCCAAGCTGGCCGGTGGCGTCGCCATCATCAAGGTCGGTGCCGGCACCGAGGTCGAGCTCAAGGAGAAGAAGCACCGCGTCGAGGACGCCCTGTCCGCGACCCGGTCCGCGCTCGAGGAGGGCCTCGTGCCCGGTGGTGGCGTGGCGCTCATCAACGCCCAGAAGGCGCTCGACTCCATCAAGCTCGATGGCGACGCCGCGACGGGTGTGAGCATCGTGCGTCGGTCGCTGGACGAGCCGCTGCGCAAGCTCGCCGAGAACGCTGGCCTCGACGGCAACGTCGTCATCGAGAACGTTCGACGCGCCCAGGCAGAGCAGAAGTCGGCCACCATCGGCTACAACGTGATGACCGACAAGTACGAGGACATGCTCCTGGCGGGCATCGTCGACCCGGCCAAGGTCACGCGGTCCGCGATCGAGAACGCCTCGTCCATCGCAGGCATGATCCTGACGACCGAGGCCATGATCACCGACAAGCCGGAGCCCAAGCCCGCGATGCCGGCGATGCCACCCGGCGGGGGCATGGACTTCTAGGTCCGTCCTACGGCGCCCGCACGGGCGCCACGACACGTATACGGGGCCCGACCGATGAGGTCGGGCCTCGTGTGTTCCGAGAAGTTAGAGTCGCGCAGGGGTCCCCGGGTCCCATAGGGTTGTGCGCACCCGGAGCCACCGGGTGCCGGATCGTGGAAGTGCCGTGGATACCGACCTGATCCGACGGGCCCAACGCGGTGACCAGGAGGCGTTCGCGAGCCTCGTGGATGCCGTGGGCGGCCGGCTCCAGGCAGTGGCGCACCGGATCCTGCGCGACATCGATCTCGCCGAGGACGCGACGCAGCAGGCGTTGCTGTTCATCTGGCGGGACCTTCCACAGCTTCGTGACCCCGCTCGGTTCGACGCCTGGTCATATCGGCTCCTGGTGCATGCCTGCTATGCCGAGGGACGCCGGTCGCGCCAGGTGTCGTCCATCCGCATGCCCACGGTCGACGGGCCGTCGGCACCCGACGCCACGGCCACGGTGGACGATCGGGACCAGCTCGAGCGTGGCTTCCGACGCCTGTCCATCGACCACCGCGCGGTGGTCGTGCTTCACCACTACCTCGATCTCTCGCTCGAGGAGGTCGCGCTGGCGCTCGGCGTTCCCGCCGGGACGGTGCGTTCTCGTCTTCATCACGCGATGCGCGCCATGCGCGCGTCGCTGGCCGCCGATGCGCGGGCCGCGGTTCGGGAGGTGGCTCGATGACCACCCATCACGAGTTCGACGACATCGTCCGGTCATGGCTGGAACCAGGCTCGACCGTGCTCTCGGAGAGAGTCCGGGATGCGGTGCTCACCCGGTCAGCCACGACCCCACAGCGTCGACCCCGCTGGTCGGCGTGGAGGTCTCATAGCATGAGCAGCGATCGGAAGGTCCTTGCCGTCGCGGCGGCGGTCGTGCTCGCCGTGTACGGCGTCGCGGTGCCGCTTCGGACGGTCGTGGTCGGTCCCGGTGCCCCACCCAGCAGCAGCCCATCGCCGGGCGCGAGCGCGTCTCCGATGGCCTATGACTGGCCGGAACGGCTCGAGGCCGGTACCTACGCGACCCGGTTCGTGTGGGACGCGCCGGTCGAGTTCACGTTCACCGTCCCCGACGGCTGGGAGAGCAGGGACGGCGGGATCATCAAGGACCCCATCAGCAGGACGGGCGAGGTCGGTGGTCCGCGGGGCCTGACGGTGATGGCCCTCCCGCTCGGCGATGTGTATGCCGATCCGTGCGGGCATGTCCTGCACGACCCGCCCGTCGGGTACTCCGTCGACGAGTTCGCGACTGCCCTCGCCGGCCTGCCCGGGGTCACGGTGACCGCACCGACGTCCGGCGAGCTCGGAGGGTTCAGAGGCAGCTACCTGGAGCTCAGCGTCCCCGACTCCATCCCCTGCGCGCCGATGCAGTTCTTCATGTGGGATGCGGAGCAGGACTCGATCCGTCCGGAGGCGGGAGTGACTGGCGGGTCGACCGGCTTCTACGCGGAGCGGCCGAACCATCGCATCTGGGTCCTCGATGTCGAGGGCATCCCGTACCTCGTGGACGCGATGTCCGCCGCCGACGCGACACCGGATGACCTCGCGGAGCTCCAGGGGGTGCTCGACTCCATCCGGATCCGCTGGACGTCAGACGCCGCCAGCATGGGCCCGTGCAGCATCGAGCTGACCGACCCCGTCACCGGCGGCGTGCTGGACGACCCCATCAGCGTGACGCTCGGCCAAGCCGCCAGCGAGTTGCGCGGGATGGCGCCGGTCGACGAGGACGGTGAGCCGCTGACGCCCGCGCCGCCGTTCGCCCAGATCGACTTCACCGCCACGGGCAGCGGATTCGGTGACCGTCCCGGGGCGCCACGACTGGTCGGTCCCAAGGGTGAGAGTGGTGGTCCGGTCGCGTGGGATGAGAGCCGCCGCGGTACGGGGTTCACGACGGCCATGGCCGTCGGCGGATACCAGGGATCCTTCGTGTTCGACGCACCCGGGTCGTGGCTGGCGACGATCCAGCCGGATCGCTGCTTCCGCCATGTTCCCGTCACGGTGGTCTCACCAACCGAGTGACCGACCGGAGACAGGGCCCGGGCATGAGCCCGGGCCCCATCGCGCTCCGACCGCGTGCCGGCTCAGGCCGACGTGGCCGGGAATGCGGCCTCGATGGGGTCGAGGTGGCCGGCGCGATGGATGGACCGGTCGAGGGTCCGCGGCAGGTCGGCGGCCTGTGCGGCCTCGACGAGGTGGTCGGGGAGTGCCGCCACGTGGGCGTCGAACGCCTCGGCGGCCTCCAGCACGAAGGCGCGGATCCCGGCCACGTCGAGCGAGCGTGCCCACACGTCGAGGCTGGTGTCGTTGATGAGATCGGTCAACGGGCTCCCGACGGCGACCGGCACCGCGCGCCCCGACGACACGGTCTCGATCCAGCGCAGGTGGCTGAAGCGGTCCCAGAACGCGAGGTGCGCGAGGCTCATGGCGACCGTCCACTCGCCGACCCTGCGCCCCAGGTCGTCGTCCGTCAGACGGTCGAGCAGCGCGCGCAGCCGCGCCCGTGACACCTCGTTCCGCTCGATGTATCCGCGGTCCATCAGCCCTCCCTCGATGCCGGCGTCCGTCGGCCGGCCGTCGGGCGACGCTACCAGATGTCCTCGCCTTGATCCGTCGCGCCGAGCGCCCACATCAGCTCGTCATCGGCCCGTGACCGGACGCAGTCGCCACACACGGGCCCCGTCGGGTGCCACGGGTCGTCGTCAGGGTCGCCCGTCAGCGCGATGCCACAGACGCTGCACACCGGTGGCCGTTCGGGCGGATGGTCGAGGCTCCACATGCCGTCGAGCGTGGCCTTCCCCCGTGCCACCTCGCATGGCATGGTTCGTGGTGTGAGCGCGCTGCGATCCCTGGCCTTCGGCGCCTCGGTCCTCCTGACGATGGCGCTGCTGCTGCTCGCCAACCTCGGGGTGTGGGCGTTCGCCGGGCTGCTCGACCCTGCTGCCCTCACGCGCGCCACGGCGTCCGCCATCGCGGATCCGGCGGTTCGCGGGTACGTGAGCAGGCAGGTCGGCGCCTCGGTGGCCGGCGCGGTCCTCGCCCAGGGACCGCTCCCACCGTCGGTCCGCCGGCTGCTCACCCTTCCGGCACGTCCGCCCGAGGGCCGGCTGGGCGACGCGCTCGCGGAGCGCATCGACGGGCTCCTCGCCGACGGAGCGGACAGCGAGGCCGTCCTGCTCGCGGCCGCGGCGTTCGCGCAGCTCGTGACCGCCGTGCTCGAGGGCGGGGAGCAGGCGGTCGCCGACCCGGCTCGGGACGGCCTGGTGGTGGACCTCTCGCCCATCGGGCGACTGGTCCTGGACCGCATCGACGAGACCGGGACCCTCGCGGCCGCGGTCGAGCCGGGCAGTGCGACCATCCGGCTGCTCGAGGGCGACATCGTGGGATTCGTGGTGGACCTGGTGCGCCTGCTGGACATGCTGCGGGTCCTCCTGCCCATCGGCTGTGCGGTCGCGATCGCGTTGACCCTCGCGCTGGCTCGGTACCGGGTGCACGCCCTCGCGTGGATCGGCCTCGGTGGGGTCGTGGCCGGGACCGTGTCGCTGCTAGTGGCCTCGGGTGGACCCGTGATCGTGTCGCGCTCGACGGAGATGCCGTCGGACCAGGCGAACGCGGTCACCGCCGCCCTCGACACCATCACGGCGGGACTGGTGATCCAGTCCGCGGCGCTCGCCGGGCTCGGTCTGGCACTCGTCGTCGCAGGCATCGCGGGAGGTGTCGTCGTGTCCCGGGACGACGGCAACCGGCGCGACCTGCGTCACGGGTGGGACCCGGGCGGACTATCCTGACAAGCGCCACCCGTCGCGGAGGCACCGTCGGGGCGCAGCACGACACCGCGCGATGACCGCGGTGTCCCGACCAGAAGCGAGGCCATCCTGAGTCAGCGAATGGACGCCACGGACGAGCCGTCGCGCGCCGTGCCGCCGCCGTCGGCACCGACGGGCGCGCAGGGTCAGCCGTCGGGCGCCGTGCCGCCGCCGCCGGCCGCGCGGGGCCCGCAGGGTCAGCCGTCGGAGGAGCCGGGTGTCGTCGACGCCATGCGCCGGCTGCGGGTCGGCGGCCAGAAGCTGGCCGACGCCCACATCGGCCTGCTCAAGGCCGAGCTGGCGGTCGCGGGCCGGGAGCTGGGGATCGCCATCGGCATGGCGCTCGCCATCGTGGCGCTGGCCGTCGTCGCCGCGCTGCTGCTGGTCATCGGCACCTCGCTGTTCCTGGGGGAGTGGCTGTTCGGCTCGATGGCTTGGGGGATCCTGCACGGGGTGCTGTTCTTCATCGCCCTGATCGTGCCGCTCGCGCTCGACCTGGCTGGCGGTCGGCGCGACGCGTTCGTGCGTGGCCTGGTGGCGGCCATCACCGTGACGCTCCTGCTGTGGGCGCTGTTCGC
>JBEVIK010000024.1:0-3596 GCA_040510715.1 Candidatus Limnocylindrales bacterium | reverse complement strand
GCGGATATGGTGGCGTGCTCAGAGCACGCTGCTGGACGTCCTCGCGCTCGACAGGTCGCTGCGGTCCGTGTTCGTGACATCCGCGCCACGCTCGCGACGACCGAAGGGCCAGCGCCGCGCTCGATCGCGCGCTCGCGTGTCGCGCTCGCGGTTGTGGCGCTCGTTGGCGAGGTACAGGTAGACCTGCCACATGATGGTGATGCCTCCTGGCGCCCGCATCGCGCCGCGTGTCCGGCACCGTAACTTCTCCGAACGTCTTGTCCGGTTACAACTGCCGGCGCCAGCGTACACCCCGCGTCGTAACCTGTCAAACATGCAAGAATGGTTACAGTGAGCGATCCGACCCCCGCGTCCCCACTGCCGGCCCACGCCGGCCACGGCGCGCCCCACGGCCACCAGGCGTCGCTCAAGGACGGCCTGGCGTTCGTCAACACCCTCGAGTTCGACCGGGGCCGGGTCAAGGAGCATCTGCCCACGCTCGACGCGGCACTCGGATGGCTGTTCGACCACGAGCTGCTCCACCGCGAGATGCGCGAGGCCATCGTCGCCCGATCGACCGGCGACCAGGCCACCGAGGCGCGCCTGCTGCGGCACATCGGACGCGTCCGGGGCGCCATCCGGGACCTGCTCGTGGCGAGCGTGGAGCGCCGGCCGCCCGCCGAGCGCTCGCTCGCGGAGGTCAATCGCGCGCTGCGCTTCCACTACGTGACCTATCTCGTGCCCGCCCCCGACGGCGTGTCACTCGACCACCGGCACGAGGGCGATCCGGTCGAGGGTGCGCTCGGACGGCTCGCGGAGTCCGTCGCGCGGGAACTCACGCTGGGCCGGCCCGAGCGGCTCCGCGTGTGCGAGAACCCGGAATGCCGCTGGATCTTCGTGGATACGTCGCACTCGGGTCGACGCAAATGGTGCGACATGCGCACGTGCGGCAACCGCGTCAAGGTCGCCCGGCACCGGCAACGGCGCCGCGAGGGATATCCGGTCTCGACGGAGGTGGCAGACTCCGCGTCGTGAGCGAGCCGACCCCTCCCTTCCAGGTCGTGACGGAAACAGCTGAGAAGCGCGCCTTCGCGAGCGCCGCGGCCTGGCCGGGCTGGTCGCGATCGGGCAAGGACGAGGCGCTGGCCCTCGAGCAGCTGGCCAGCTATGCGCCGCGCTACGCGCGGGTCGCGGCGAAGGCGGGCCTGTCGTTCCCGGAGCGGGTGACGACCGCCGATCTCGAGGTGGTGGAGCGCACCCCGGGTGGCTCTGGGACCGCGTTCGGCGTCCCCGGCCGGGTGGCCGAGGTGGACCTGCACCGGGTCTCCTCAGCAGAGGCGCGCCGCCTCACGGACATCGTCATCGCGTGCTGGGACGTCCTCGCCGACGTCGTGGCGGCCGCGCCGGCGGAGCTGCGCAAGGGACCCCGCGGCGGTGGTCGCGACCGCGACAAGGTCGTGGCCCACGTGGAGGAGTCCGAGCGGTCGTATGCCCGGAGCATCGGCATCGAGCTCCCGCCCACGGCGCCCATCACGGCCGTCCGCGCCGAGATCGTCGAGGTGCTCGGCCTCAACAGCGATGGCTCGCCGCTGCCCGGTGGGGCGTGGACCCAGCGGTACGCCGCGCGCCGCATCGCATGGCACATCCTCGACCACGCGTGGGAGATCGAGGACCGGAGCGAGCCCCACCCGGGCTGAGTCCCGATCCGCGAGGTGCGCTAGGTGGCCAGGCTTGGCAGCGGGATGACCGCCGGCTCCACCTCGACCGTCGAGAAGGTCCCGGTCGCGGGGTCGTAGAGCTCCGCGCTGGTGAGCAGGTCGGGCATCGCGTTCGCGCCCACACCCAATCCCGCGAGAGCCTCCTCGCCGAAGCCTGCCACGAGCACGTGGCCATCGGCCAGGGTCGTCGCCGTGTGGAACGCGTGCCCCGTCACCATGTCGCCCGTCGGCGCGAACGTGCCTGTCGCCGGGTCGAACAGCTCCGCGCTCCGCGACAGGCTCTCGGGGGTGATCGGATCGGCGTCGGTGCCGCCGGTGACGAGCACCTTGCCGTCGGCCAGGAGCGCCGCGGCGTGCCCCACCCGTTGCTGGGCCGGCGCACCCGTGGCGCTGAACGTGCCCGTCGCCGGGTCGTAGATCTCGGCGGTCAGGGCGGTCGGGTCCACCGAGCTCGTGGTGGCGATGGTGTCCGTGTCGTGCGTGCCGCCCACCACCAGGACGCGGCCGTCAGGGAGCGCCGTCGCGGTGTGCCAGACCCGGGCCATGGTCATCGGGCCCGTCGCGCTGAACGTGCCGGTCGCCGGCTCGAACAGCTCCGCCTCTGCGGTCGGTGCCCCCTGGAAGTCCGGCACGGGCGACGCGCCAGCCGGTGCTGCGCTCGCGCTCATGCCGCCCGCGATGAGCACCTTGCCGTCCGGGAGCAGCGTCGCGGACGAGAAGATGCGCGGGATGACGGTGTTGCCGCCCGCGGGACCGAAGGTGCCGGTCGCGGGGTCGTAGATCTCGGGTGGCGGGAGGGTGTCCACGCCCGGCGCGGTGCTCTGGCCGGGTTCGGTGACGCCACCCCCCACGATGAGCACCCGGCCGTCCGCCAGACGCGTCGCGATATGCAGCGCCCGGGGCGCCGCCATGGACCCGGTGGGCGCGTAGGTGTCGGTCGTGGGGTCGTACAGCTCCGCGGTGGCGAGCGTCTGGCTGGACGGGTCGGCGCTCTGCCCGTCGACGCTCACGGCTCCCCCGATGCCCCCGGTCCCGCCTGCGATGAGCACCCGGCCGTCGTCGAGCAGCGTCGCCGTGGCGTACGCGCGGATCGTGGGAGGGGTCGCGAGGTTCGACACGCGACCGGTCGCCGGGTCGTACGCCTTGGCCACGATGTCGATCAGCAGCACCCGACCGTCGGGCAGCAGCATCGCGGTGCCGCAGCCGGCGACGAGCGCCAGGGACGCGACCAGGGTCAGGACACCGGATCGGCGCATCGGAGCACCTCCAGGGGCACGTGGGACGCCACGCCGACGCGTGTCCGCCAGTGGCCGAGGCTCGAACGCCCGAGGCACACGCGCAGGGACGAGCCTACGCCGCGGTCCGAAGGATGGGAACCCTCGCCGGAGATCCTGCCGCGCGCTTCGCGCTGCGGCTCTCCCGTGGCATGCTCTCGTCAGCGGCAGGCCTGCATCAGGCGGAAAGGGCGGACATGACCATCGAGCTTCCCATCGCGGAACAGGGGCTCACCTGGGCGGTGACGCGCAACGAGCAGCCCACGCCCACGGTCGAGCGGGACGCCATCCTCGCGAACCCCGGCTTCGGGAAGCATTTCACCGACCACATGGTGGACATCTGCTGGTCCAAGGACGGCGGCTGGCACCGGCCGCGGGTCTCGCCCTACGGCCCCATCCAGCTCTCACCGGCTGCCGCCGTGCTGCATTACGCCCAGGAGATCTTCGAGGGCCTCAAGGCGTACCGCCATCCGGATGGCTCGATCTGGTCGTTCCGGCCTGACGCCAACGCGGCTCGGATGCAACGCTCGGCGCGTCGGATGGCGCTCCCGGAGCTGCCAACGGAGTACTTCCTCGACTCCCTGCGCCAGCTCATCGCCATCGATGGTGCGTGGGTCCCGTCCGC
>JBEVIK010000023.1:0-4596 GCA_040510715.1 Candidatus Limnocylindrales bacterium | reverse complement strand
CCGCGACACGACCATGCCTTCGTGGAGGTCGTCTCGCGCCTGACCCGGGTCGTCCGACAGCCACGCATCGGTGACCTGGCGGACCGCTGCGACGACGGCATCGCGCTCGTCGCCCCGGGAGCGCCAGCGGCCGCGAGTGATGCGCACCGATGGCCTGGGCGGCGGCTCGGGCTCCGGTTCGGGGACGGGCTCGGCTCGCCTGGATCGGGTCGTCGGAGCCCGTGTCGCAGCGGCCTTCGGCGGCTCCGGGAGCGGACCATCGTCCCCGGCGGGCGCCGATCGTTGCTCGGTGATCGCGGCCCGGACCTCATCGAGCGTCCCGAAGGGTCCCAGCACGAGCGCGAGACCCAGGCCATCGTGACGTGCGGTGTCGGTGACGTACCAGCGGCCCGCACCCCCGGTGGAGCTGACCTCGAACCGGTCATCCTCGGTGTGCAGGTCACCCGCCGAGCGACGGACCAGGCGGTCCGGGTCGGGCGGACGTTCCTTCTTCGCCTTGGCCATGGTCAGTCGTCCTGCGACAGGATGAGCACCGAGTACGGTCCCACGGACACGCGGATGCTGTGGGCCAAGCCGTCCCAGGGGACCGCCTCGGCATCCGAATCGTTCGCCTCGATGGTCTCGAACTCCGGGTCGTAGCCTTCCCAGTCGGAGTTGAAGCGGACATGCCAGCGGCCCCGGCGGGGGACGCCGATCCGCTGGTCCCGCTGGACCTCGTTGGAGAAGCTGGCGACCACGACGACGTCGTCACGGGGACCGCCCGACTGCCAGCGGTGCCACGCCACGAGGCGGCTCGCTCCGTCCACGTGCGACACGCGCACCGAGCGGCCACGCAGCCCGGCGGTGGTGCCCTCGGCGTTCCGCCGCAGCCCGATGAGGTCGGCATGGAGCCGGAGCAGCCCGCGGTTCCGGGTCCGGAGGTCCCAGTCCACCGGGTCGTCATCGCTGAACCAGCGGCCCTCGATGAGCTCCTGGCCCTGGAACAGCATCGGGATGCCGGGCGAGGTGAGCACGATGGCCGAGCCCAGCGATGCGCGCTTGCGCGATGCCCAGCTGTCGGCGTAGCCGGGCCAGATCTCCTCGGGGACCCGCGCCGAGCCGTTCGCGTCCTCGTCGTGGGATTCGGTGTAGATGACGCGCTCGAGCGCCACCGACTCGTTGACGCCGATCACCGCCGCGACGGCGCCGATGTCCCGGTCCTCGTCCGCGACCGCGGTGAGCGCGGCGCGCACCGCATGCACGAACGCGCCATCCCATTGCGCACCGAAGCCCGCGCCGCCCTCCGTGGGCGAGGCGGTGATGCCATGGTCGTTGCGCAGGTCCTCGGCGATCATGAGGCGGCCCGGGTGGGTCCGCGCCATCTCGGCGTTGATGTCCGCCATCAGGTGCCAGCCCTCGGGGATGGCGTCCGGCGCACCGTGCCCGGCACCACTGATGGACGAGATCCAGGCCGTGGCGTCCCAGCGGAGCCCGTCCACGCGGAACTCGTCGAGCCATTGGAGGACGTTGTCCCGGATGAACTCGCGCACGTCCTGGCGACCGTAGTCCGGCCGCGTGTCGCCCCACGGCGTCCTGGACCGGTCGTCCTGGTAGAAGTAGATGCCACCCTTGTCCCGCTCCGACCAGCCATCGAACCGCCACAGGTCGAGGTCCGAGGGCCCGAGGTGGTTGTACACCACGTCGAGGATGACCGCGATGCCGTGCTCGTGGGCCGCGCGGACCAGCGCCTTGAGCTCGTCCGGACCGCCGTAGCTGCTCTCCACGGCATAGGGATAGGCCGGGTTGTAGCCCCACGAGCGGTCACCCGCGAACTCATAGGGCGGCATGAGCTGGATGGCACCCACGCCCAGGTGCCGCAGGTAGGGCAGCCGGCGGCGGACCCCGTCGAGGTCGCCGGGCCGGCCGTGCATGCCCTCGCTGAACGTGCCTACGTGGAGCTCGTAGATGACCAGGTCATCCCAGTGCGGGGTGTCGAAGTCGTGGTCGCCCCAGTCGAAGGCCGCCGGGTCGTACACGATCCCGTTGCCCACGGAGTTGGTCAGGCTGCGGGCCCTCGGGTCGATGCGCGACAGGACCCTGTCGCCGTTCCGGACCAGGAACTTGTATTCATCGCCGCTCTTCGCCCCCGCGACGTCCGCGGACCAGGTGCCGCCCTCCTCGGACGCCATCGGCTCGCCGTCGGGCGCCCAGTCGTCGAACGTGCCGTGGACGCTGACGCCGGTCGCGTGAGGCGCCCAGACCCGGAACGTCACGCCGCCCGCAAAGGGGATCGCGCCCATGCCGGGGCGGGTCGAGGGCTTGGGAGTCACCGGCATATGGTGCGGTGTCACGCGCCCGACCGCGTGCCGGTGCGCGCTGCCTACGGCGTCGGGTCGTAGATCTCCAGGTCGAGGGCCATGGGAGCAGGGCGTCCATCGGCGGTCTCAGGGGCCGGGAGGACTCCGCCACTGAGCAGGACGGTACCGTCGGGGAGCAACGTCGCACGACCCGCGAGCCGTGCCTCCGGGGACGGCAACGCCGTCGAAGTGCCGGTATTCGGGTTCGGATGACCGCGTTGCACGAGGTGCGGCGTCTGCGACACTCGGCGACCGACCACGCCGACGACGAGGTGATGCGATGACCCGGATAAGGCCCGTCCTTCGATCGACGTTCAGGATCGTGCTCGCGTTCGCATCGGTCACGCCCACACTCGCCGCGTCGCCGCACAGCAGCGCATCGGTCGCTTCCTCCGACGCCCCGGTCGTCGTCACGATACAGGTGGTGGACGAGACCTTTCGGGTCCTCCTGACCCACCCGGATGACGTGGCGATCGCGTGGCAGCTGCTGGCCGGTGACGAGGCGCCGTCGATCCCGAACGGCCGCATCATCTACGGCGAGGGCGGCGTCAACGCGCCCTGGACGTGGCAGCTCGACCCGGACGACTTCGAGTGGGCGGACATGACGACCGAGGTCTGCGATGCCAAGCCGTCCGACGTCGAGCTCCGCATCATCACGTCCGACCGCTACTGCCCGTGGCTGGCGCCGGTCCTGGCGGTCGAGCCCGTGTCGCCCGCTGGGCCGCAGCCGCCAGTCGCGGGCTTCCCGCTGTTCCGGGACATCATGACCCCCGCCTGGGACATGCTCGACGAGCTCCGACCGATCATCGCGGAACTCCGCGACGTGGGCTTGGGGCGTATCGCGTCGGATGGTCCGGGCGTGGCGGATGAGCTCGAAGCAGGCCTTGGGTCGGTCCTGCCCGACATCTGCTACCTCGACGCGTGGCGTCTCCAGTGGCTGGTCGCCGTGGACCTGCACCTCGTCGCCGACCTGTGGTCGGACGGGCACCACCTGTATGCAGAAGCGGCACGGGAGCGCCTGCGGACCGACCTCGCGGCGGCGGACGAAGCACTCGCGACCATCGGCTGCGACTGAGGATCGGGGTCAGCGGCCCTCGATGGCGTGGCGCGTGGTGACCTCGACCCGGCCACGCTCGTCGGCCGCGGGATGCTCGACCAGCGCGACGAGCCGGCTCGCCATGAAGCGGCCCGTGCGCACGACCTGCCCGCTCCGCGTGACCTCGCGCACCTCGACCACGCCTCGCGAGGTGGTCACCTCGACGCGGCGACCGGCGCGTGTGGCGGCGATCTCGAATGACTGGACGCCCTGGCCGGTGTCCACCAGCGCCTCGATGCGGTCGCCCTTCATGCGCGAACCATACCCGGCCGTGACCCAAGCCCCGCGGCGCCACCGCCACGCCTGCTCGACGGTGACCAGCTCGTGGAGGATCCGAGCGAGCGAGCGCATGATGTGCTCGTTCGATGAACCAGCCGATGACATCGCTCGAGCACCGCGCCTCGGAGGCCGCCACCACTCAGTGCCGGTACGGCCAGTGACGATCCCGGCGTCCGATGACGAGCTGGCCGCCAGGCAGTCCAGATTGCAGGCGGAAGCGATGGCGCTGCTCGAGGAGCTCGACCAGTCGCGGACCCTGAGCGACCTTGGCCCGATCGAAGTGACCGGGAGCTACGTCTCAGGCCTGATGTGCTGGCGTGACCTGGACGTTGGCCTGCTCGTCGGACCCGGATGTGGCCCGCGCGATGTGCTGCGATGGATCACGAAGCTGCTGGACTTCCCGGGCGTCGCCGGCTTCGACTACCGAGACGAACGAGCTGACCGCAGTCCGACCGGACTCGCCAAGGAGGAGCGGTACCACGTCGTGGTCCTTGTCGATCGGGCGGCGGGCACCTGGCGGCTGGACCTCTCGCTGTGGCTCCATGACATCCATACGAACGTGACCGACTGGCATCGGAGCCTGCTCAGCACCCTCACCGATGGCCAGCGTGCAGCCATCCTGCGAATCAAGGACGTGTGGCACCGACTGCCGAGCTATCCGGATCAGGTCGGCGGGTACGAGATCTACAACGCGGTGATCGAGGATGGCATCCGCACGCCGGACCAATTTCGTGACTGGCTCGCAGCCCGCGGATCGCCCGACACGTGAGAGACGAGGTGCGGTGGACGCACGCGGACCGGGGAAGTGGTCGGGGCGGCGGGACTTGAACCCACAACCTCGTGCTCCCAAAGCACGTGCGCTACCGATTGCGCTACGCCCCGACG
>JBEVIK010000022.1:0-7237 GCA_040510715.1 Candidatus Limnocylindrales bacterium | reverse complement strand
TCTCGTCATCGCCTACTCCGTGACCGCCATCCCGTTCAGCATCTGGATCCTCAAGGGCTACTACGACACGGTGCCCGTGGATCTCGAGGAGGCCGCCCTCATCGACGGGTGCTCCGAGTTCCAGGCGTTCCGCAAGGTCCTGCTGCCACTCTCCATCCCCGCGCTCGCCATCGTGTTCCTGTTCAACTTCCTCGCGGCCTGGGGTGAGTACTTCACGGCACGTGTGCTCATCGGCGGCAAGGAGGAGCTGCTCACCTGGCCGCTGGGCATCCAGCGCTTCCAGCAGCAGTTCCAGACACAGTGGGCCGACCTCTCAGCGTCGGCGATCATCGTGTCCGTCCCCATCGTCATCCTCTTCGTCTACGTCTCGAAGTACCTCGTGTCGGGGCTGACCCTGGGCGGCGTCAAGGGGTGAGTTCACGCCACTGGTGGCCACTGGCGCTCGTCGCGGCGCTGACGGTCTCGCTTCCGGTCGGGGCGGCCGAGCCATCGGCCATGCCTGCTCCCTCGGCCGTGCCGGCGTCGGCGGATCCACGCCCGCCGCTTGCGGTGGACGGGACCATCAGTCAGGGCGACCTCCAGCACGACAGTCGGTCCGACCTGTATCGCTCGCCCCTGGGCGCGGTGCCGGCCGGCGGCCCGGTGCTGCTCCGGGTGCGGGCCGCAGCCGGAGACCTGGGTTCGGCTCGGCTGGTGGTCACCGACCGCCTTGCGGGCACGACGAGCTCGTTGCCCATGACCGTCGTCGCGACCGACCCGACCACGGGCGACCACGGCGTGGACTGGTGGCAGGCGACGCTCGACACTCCAACGGCGCCGACCATCCTCGACTATTCGTTCGTGGTCGCCGACGGCGCCTCGCGTCGCTTCCTCTCCGACGACGCGACGCTCGACGGGGGCACGGGCACCATCGCGCGGAGTCCGCTCGAGACGCCGGGCTGGCAGCTGACCGTGTTCGACCCGGATCTCTCGACGCCCGATTGGACCCGCGGGGCGGTGGTCTACCAGGTGTTCCCGGACCGCTTCGCGAACGGCGACCCGACCAACGATCCCTCTCCCGATGCGACCCCGGGGCCCGATGGATCGGCACGCTTCGTCCAGGGCGATGTCTATGGCAACCCCATCATCGCCAAGGACTGGGAGGAGCTACCCGAGGGCTACTGCCGCGCCCACATGGATGTCACCTGCGACGAGGACCCGCTCGGACGCGACTTCTTCGGGGGTGACCTCGACGGGCTGACCGACCGCCTCGACGAGCTGGCGACGCGTGGCGTGACCGCGATCTACCTGAATCCCATCTTCGCGGCACCCTCCAATCACCGCTACGACACGACCGACTACCTGACCATCGACCCCGACCTGGGCACCGACGCCGACTTCGATGCGCTCATCGCCGGCGCGCATGCTCGCGGCATCAAGGTGATCCTGGACGGCGTGTTCAACCACCTCTCTTCGGACTCCCCGTGGTTCGACCGGATGGGCCGCTATCCGGAGCTGGGCGCCTGCGAGTCCGCCGACTCACCCTACCGCGACTGGTTCACGTTCCGCGCACCGGGACCCGGCCAGCCCTCCCCCTGCGCTCCATCCGAGCCGGGTGGCGACGACACCTATTACGAGAGCTGGGCCGGCTTCGACACGATCCCGGCGCTCCGCGAGACCCCCGAGGTCGTGGAGCTCATCACGGGCGAGGACGGCGTGGTGCGCCATTGGCTTCGTCGGGGGATCGACGGCTGGCGGCTGGATGTCGCGAACGACCTCTCGCCGGCCCTGCTCCGAGCGATCCGGGCGGCGGCACGCGCGGAGGACCCGGAGGCGCTCATCATCGCCGAGGAGTGGAACGACTCTTCCGCCTGGCTCCTCGGTGACCAGGCCGACTCGACCATGGACTATCGCTTCCGTCGGGCGGCGATCGGGTTCGTGGCGGGCGAGACGCCCGATCTCGACGGTGCGATCGGCGGCCTGACCGCGAGCGGCTTCGCCCGGACGATCGCGGGCATGCGGGAGGACTACCCGCCAGCTGCGTGGGACGCGTTGCTGCACATGCTCGATAGTCACGACACGACACGCATCCTGTGGACGCTCACGCCGGGTGCCGAGAACGAAGCGGGGAAGTCCGACCCGACGGCGCGGGCACTCGGCCTGCAGTCGCTGCGGCTCATATCCGCGCTCCAGCTGACCATGCCGGGCATGGCCTCCGTGTACTACGGCGACGAGGTCGGGCTCTCCGGCCAGGACGATCCCGACGATCGGCGACCCTATCCATGGGGTGCCGAGGACGCCGATCTGCTCGCGTGGTACACGCGCCTGGGAGAGCTGCGCGCTGACCGGTCCGCGCTCGCCACGGGAGACCTCGTCTGGCTCGGCAGCGAGGACGCGGTGGGTGCTCTGGGCTATCTGCGCCGCAGCGCCGATGATGCAGCGCTGGTCGCGGTCAACGTCGGCAGCGAGGACTGGACACTCGACCTCGATGTGACGGGGCGACTCCCTGACGGCCTGACGCTGACCGACGCCCTCGCCGACCTCGTGGGTGGCTCGCATGACACCGCGCCGGTCGTGGTCGTCGAAGGCCGCGTCCGGGTGCCCATACCGGCGCGCGGTGTGCGCCTGCTGCTGCCTGATGCCGCCGCGGACCTGACCGCTCCGCCGGCGCCAACGCGCATCATGGCCGCGTCCGCGCCCGGCGAGGTGGCACTTTCCTGGGATCCGGTGGCGGGCGCGTCGCGCTACGAGGTATGGCGCTCCCCGGTGCCCGGCGGTGGGTACCTGCTGGTTGGTGAGACCGCAGCGTCGTCGTTCGTGGACGATGGCGTTCGCAACGGTTCGACCGTGCACCATGTCGTCACGGCGCTTGACGCTATGGGCAACCCGTCCCGGCGCTCGCCCGAGGTGGCGTCACTGCCGAGCGTCCGCCTTGACCGGCTGTTCGCTCGCGACCCGGCGGTCCGCGAGGCGTCGCTCAGCCTGTCGGGGCCACCGGTGTCCGTTACCGGCTCAGTGGGCGTGGACGGTGGCGCATCGACCGACCCCGCCATGGGTCTGCGGGTCGAGGTCGGCATCGGGCCGGTCGATAGCGATCCCGAAGCCGGAGGCTGGACCTGGAGCCTCGCCTCCCCGTCACCGGATGATCCGGACACGTGGATCGGCGGCGTGCGGCCGGAGGCACCGGGGACGTACGCGACGACGGTCCGTGCCTCAGTGGATGGCGGCAGATCATGGTCCACGCTGCCCGGTGAGCAACGCCTGATCATGTCCCCGGACCCGGACCCCAGCGCACCTGCTCCGCCGGCGGGGCTGGAGGCCCTCGATGTCGCCGCCGACCATGTCACGCTGCGCTGGGTCCGCGACGACACCGGTGACGTGGTGCGCTACGTGGTCCTGCGTGGCACGGCCGGTGCCCAGCCTGCGGTCATCGCCATGACCGAGGACCCGCTGTTCACGGACCTCACTGTCGAGGCAGGCACGCGCTACACCTACCTGGTAGCAGCACAGGACGATGGTGCCGACACGTCGGCGCCCTCGGCGCCGATGGACGTGGTCGCGGAGGAGCAGCTGGTCAGGGTCACGTTCCGGGTCAGCGTGCCGGCCGACACGCCCGCCGATGCGCAGCTCTACATCGCCGGGGACTTCCAGGGCTGGGCGCCCGGTGACACGCCGATGGCCCAGGTCGATGCAGGGACCTGGTCCATCGAGCTGCCATTCGAGTCGGGGACCGCGCTCCAGTACAAGTACACGCGCGGATCGTGGGAGGCCGTCGAGAAGGACGCACAGTGCGGCGAGATCCCGAACCGAACGCTCACCGTGGATGGATCCGCTGGCCCGGCACAGACGTTCGAGGACACCGTGGCCACGTGGCGCGACATCGCCGGCTGTCCCTGAACCTCATCGTGGCCGACCCGACACAGGAGGAACGCGCGTGAGCGTGGAGACGCCGCGCTGGGCGCGGGACGCGGTCTTCTACCAGATCTTCCCCGACCGATTCGCATCCAGCGAGCGTGTCCCCAAGCCGGGACCCATGGAGCCATGGGACGCGCCCCCGACGGTCCACGGCTACAAGGGCGGCGACCTGCTGGGCATCGTCGAGCACCTCGACGACCTCGCCGACCTGGGTGTCACGGCGCTGTACCTGACGCACATCTTCACCTCGGCCTCCAACCACCGGTACCACACCGACGACTACCTCCACGTGGACCCGCTGCTGGGTGGCGACGCCGCGCTGCGGGAGCTGCTCGACGAGGCCCACGCCCGGGACATGCGGGTGGTCCTCGACGGCGTGTTCAACCACTGCGGCCGGGGGTTCTGGCCCTTCCACCACGTCGCCGAGGCGGGCATCCGCTCGCCGTACCTCGACTGGTTCCACATCGACCGCGACCGGCTGGCGGCCGGACGGCCGCTCGTGGTCTATCCGGGTCCCGAGCAGGAGGCCGAGATCCGGCGCCTCACCCACGAGGGCATGGGTCCAGGCGAGGCGTCGAAGCGCATCCTGGGTTACGAGGGCTGGTGGGGCCTGCCGGCGCTGCCCAAGCTGCGGGTCGATCATCCCGATACGCGGGCCCATCTCCTCGACGTCGCCGAGCACTGGCTGCGCTTCGGCATCGATGGCTGGCGACTCGATGTCGCGGAGGAGATCCCGGGCGACTTCTGGGAGGAGTTCCGGCAGCGCTGTCGCGCGGTCCGGCCCGATGCGTACCTGGTGGCCGAGATCTGGACCCCCAAGCCCGAGTGGCTCACGGGTCGCCACTTCGACGCGCTCATGGACTACCCGCTGGCCGAGGCGGTCCTGGGCTATGCGGCCGGCGACGCGCTCGATGCGCGGGTGGTCGACCAGCACGACGAGTACCGGCGCTACGTCATCCGCCGCGATGGCGCGTCGTTCGCAGGGGAGCTGGAGCGGCTGCTCCGGTTGTACGACCCCGCCGTGACGGCCGTGATGCTCAACCTCCTGGGCAGCCACGACGCGCCGCGCATGCGCACGGTGATGGGTGACTCGGTCGAGGCGGTGCGCATCGCGTCGTTGCTCCAGATGACCCTGCCTGGCGCACCGTGCGTCTACTACGGCGACGAGATCGGGATGCGCGGCGAGCAGGATCCGCGCAACCGCGGCGCCTTCCCGTGGGACCGATCGGCATGGGATGGCGCGCTGCGGGCGTATGTCCGTGACCTCATCGGGCTGCGCATGCGCCATGCCGCACTCCGGGACGGCGAGCTCGCGGTGCTGGGTGCGGCGGAGGGCGCGTTCGCGATGGCGCGACGCGCCGCGGGCGAGCGGTTCGTGGTCGCCACCAACGCTGACCGGGTGGAGCGGCACCTCGAGGTCGCGCTTCCGGATGGGTGGGGGTCCATCAGCGGCGTCACGGCGGTGGACCTGCACGAGACGGCCCCGGGCACCTGTGCCGCGACCGCGGACGGCCTGGCGCTGGTGGTGGCACCCCGATCGGGCGTCATCGTGCGCATCGAGTGAGGACGCATATACTCGCGGCGCCGTGAGGGACCCACAGCTTCCCGAGCCGCTCGTGCGTGCCGTCGATGCCGAGGGTCGCCTGCCTGCCGCGCTCGAGGCGCTGGGGCCCGTGACGGGTCGCGACGTGGCCGTGCTCGACGCCACCGACGGGCCGGGTCCCCGTCGCCTGCTGGCACTCGGCGCGTGGGTCCGGACTGCCTCGGCCGGCGCCCTCGGCGGGCTCCCTGACGCGTCCGCGGACGTGCTGGTGGCATGGCGCACGGGGTTCTTCCCCGCGGATGCCGGCTGGCACGACGACCTGGCACAGGCGGGCCGGGTGCTGCGCGCCGCGGGCCGCCTGCTGGTGGTCAAGGACTACGGACGCGACGAGGTGACGCCGCTGTTCGGGGACGAGGTCCGAGCCCGCGAGCTCGTCGGCTACAGCCACCCCAAGGGCCCGTTCCTCGGCTCGGGCTTCCGCGTTCGCGTCCTCCATTGCTGGTGGCGATGGGAGACCCAGGAGGAGGCCGCCACCGAGCTCGACGCGTGGTTCGGAGAGGCGGGTCGCGCGGCCGCCCAGGGGATGCGCCGGCCGCGCCTCTCGTACAAGGTCGCGGTCTATCACGCGGATGCCTCCCAGCTCGCAGCGATGGCAGCGTGATCGTCCGGGTCATCCTCCTCGTCGCGCTGGTGGCGTCGGCGATGGTCGTGGTCTACGGGCTGCTGTTCGACCGGAGCGGGCAGGCCATCCCGTTCACGGTCGCGGGCCTCCTCGTGCTCGGCGTCACCTCGGCGGTCATCTCGGTGGGCCTGGCGAGAGGCGCGTTCCGTGCCGGCAACGAGGGCCGGGCGATGAGGGCCATCGGCGGGGCCCTGCTGGGCGGGATGTTCGCGCTGGGAGCCTCCGCGTCGCTGCTCCTCGCCGTGATCCTGGGCTACATCCGGGTGTCCGTCTAGGCTCGGCGCTACACTCGACGGGCCGCGGGCCCCCATCGTCTAGAGGCCTAGGACGCCACCCTTTCAAGGTGGAGATCAGGGGTTCGAATCCCCTTGGGGGTACCACAGTCCGCGGTGGGCGCGGCCGATCGCGCCGGATCGCAGGGGGTTCGGATCCCCTTGGGGGTACCAGCTCTGGAACGACCCGGACGCATCGCCTGGATCGCGATCGCCCCCGTCAAGTCGATGGCGCTCGGTCGCCTGGAGGCGGCGCGACTGGAGCGGACGGGCATCCCCGGTGACCGTTGGTTCGCGGTCGTGGACGAGCGGATGCGGCTCGTCAACGGCAAGCGCCTGGGCGCGCTGGTCACGATCCGTCCGACGTGGGATCCCACACAGGGCACCCTGGCACTCCGGTTCCCCGACGGTCAGGAGGTGCGCGACGAGGTGCGCCTGGGCGACCCGACCGACGCCATCTTCTTCCAGCGCCCCCGACCCGTCCGGCCCGTCGAGGGACCCTGGTCGGAGGCGCTCTCCACGTGGGCGGGCCGCGAGCTGCGACTGGTCGCGCCCATCGGTGACGGTGCGGGCATCGACCGCGGACCGAGCGCGTCGCTCCTGTCCACCTCGGCGCTCGACGTGCTCGCCGCCGAGGAGGGCCGGGACGTGCCCGTCGACGGGCGCCGCTTCCGGATGACCTTCGGCATCGAGGGCACCGAGCCATTCGCGGAGGACGGCTGGCTGGGCCGCGAGGTGCGCGTGGGGGACGCGCTGGTCCGGCCCCTCGACTTCGTCGGACGGTGTGCGGTGACGACACAGGACCCCGACACGGGCGTCCCCGACTTCCCCACGCTCAAGGTCCTC
>JBEVIK010000021.1:0-3373 GCA_040510715.1 Candidatus Limnocylindrales bacterium | reverse complement strand
GACCGTGACCACGTTCGGTCACATCCGCAAGGCACGCGGCAACCCCACGCCGCCCACCGATCCCGATCCCGATCCCGATCCGGGGCCATGCACCGCAGGGTGCGACGAGCTGTGACCGGAGGGGCGGACCTGCCCTGACGGCGACATACGACGGCGGGGCCTCGCGAGGGGTCCCGCCGATCGATTCAGGGACGCCGGCGGTGGCGCCAGGCGGTCAGGAGCGAGCGGCGACCGGTGCTGGCTCGCCCTTGGTCACCACGATGCCGGCGGCGCCGCGGAGGTCCTCCGGCAGATCGGCGGCTTCGGTGGCGCTGAAGCCAGGCCCCACCAGGGCGCCGTCCTCGTCGAAGAACGACGCGTAGCGCTCGCGGTGCTCCGCGGCGAAGGCGAACGCACTAGCGATGCCCACCCGTCGCAACTCCGGGTTCTGGGCGATCATGGCCGCGGGCGCGAGTCCAGCCGCGCGCATCTCGAGCAGGTTGCGGACGGTCAGGCGGGTGCCGTAGCAGAACGGCTCGCCGTTCATCACCAGCGGGTCGCTCTTGACCCATTTGATGGTCATCGACTAGACGACCGTGTCGTCGCCCAGGCCCGCGCCCTTCCAGATGAAGCGCACGATCGGGTTGCCCTTGTGGTCGCCCGGCAGGCGGCGATGGTGGCGGACGCGCTCGATCCAGCGGTCGATGAACGCCATCGCGATCGGCGCATCGTCGCCCGCGAGCACCCCGAGGGTGGCCTCCCGCAGCCCGGCCAGGATGGTCGCGTAGTCGTTCATGCGGATGCCGCGCCGCCGATACACCGGGATGATGTGCTCCCCGTACTCGGTGACGAAGCGCTCCTCGCCGGTCTCGAGCGCCTGGGCGAGCTGCTCGATGTGGCGGTCCTCGTCCCGGAGGATGCGGCGCAGCGCCAGCTCGTCGTGGCGCTCCCCGAATGTCGCGTCGATGCGCAACGTCGCCCGCAGCGCTGTCTCGGCGACCCGCGTGCGCTGCGCGCGCAGGCTCGCCGCGGCGTGCGGGCTCCCGGCGGTGGCATCGGCGGGCGGCAGGCCCAGCAGGGGATGTGGCATGGGGGGCCCAGTCTAGCGGCTAGAGTTGGTCGGTGGACCCTGTCACCGGTCCGGGCGATATCCGGCCCGGCCACCTCGGGCGAGCGCCGGGCGAGCGCTATCTCGATGCGACGCCGGTCATCCGCGAGCGACCCGACATGGTCCGGGCGCTCATCCTGGGCGCGTTCGCCGGGATCCTCGTCGCGATCGGCGCCGGGCTGTTGCGAAGCGTCCTCGACCTGACCGCCGGTCTGCTGGCACTGGCCGTCGCGGGTGGCTGGGTGGTGGGGGCGGCCGTTCGACGGGGGGCATGGGCGGGCCTGCCACATCGGGCGTCCGCCGCACCGGAGGTCCTGGGGCTGCTCCTCGGCGCAGCCACCTGGGTCGCCGGCCTGGTGATGGCGTGGGTCGTGGCGATGGCCATCCTGCCCGGGTCCGAGCGGTCCCTGCTCGAGCGCCTCGGCGGCACCCCGTTCCTCGACTGGCTGGCGCCGCAGCTCGGGCTCGCGGACGTGCTGGGCGCGGTGCTCGCCGCGGTGCTGGGCTGGCTGGGTGCCCGATCCGCGGCCGCCTCCCCCACGAGCTGACGGGCTACCCGGTGGCCTCGCCCGTCGTCTCCCCCACGAACGGCATCCCCTGCTCCGCCGCGGCGAGGCTGATGCGCAGGGCGGCCGTCTTCTGGATGGCCACGTCGCGCACGTAGGCACGCTCCTCGTCAGGCGCCATGGGCCGGCCGCGCACGGCACCGCTCGGGCGACCCACCATGAGCCATGACAGGTGGTACCGGTCCATGTGGCCCCACGCCTCGGCGAGATGCCGGTCCGACGCCGCGATCCAGGCGCGGAGGCCATCCAGCGTCGGGTCGCCGACCAGGGTCTCTCCATCGGCGATCAGGGAGCGCGTCCGCTCGATGAGCTCGTCGCGGGTCATGGCCTCATCATCGGCCATCCGGGCGGTCGGGCATCGCCACCTACACTCGGCCGCGATGGACCTCCACGACGCGATCGCGCTGACCGAGTCGCTCGTCGCCGACGGCACGCTGCCGAGCGCCGTGCTGGGCGTCTCGGATGCCCGCGGCACGCGGCTCATCCACGCCGTGCGTGGCACGCCCGACCGGCGCGTCGAGCCTCACAGCGTGTTCTTCCTCGCATCGGTCACCAAGCCCATCGTGGCGACCGCGGTGCTGCAGCTCGTGGACGAGGGCCGCCTCGACCTCCATCGACCCATCGGGGACGCGGTGCCCGCGTTCCGGGGTGGTCTGCGCGACCGGGTCACGCCGTGGCACGTCCTGACCCACACCTCGGGTATCCCGGATCTCGACCTCGAGCGACTCCGCCGCACACGCCCGTCGTACCGGGCGCTGCTCGCGCGGGTGCTCGCCTCCGAGCCCACCTTCGAACCCGGCTCGCGCTTCGCCTATGCGTCCGATGGGTTCTACCTGCTGGCCGAGCTGCTGCGCGCGCACACCGGGATGGGCTTCCAGGACGCGCTCAGGACGCGTGTCCTGGCACCCCTCGACATGGACGACACCCGCTTCGACGTGCGGCCGGCGATGGACCGGGCCGTGGACGTGCACGGCATCGGCCCCGCGAACGCGTTCACGAGGTTGCTGGTGACCCGGTTCCTCGCGGCGGCGACGCTCCCGGGTGGTGGGCTGTTCGGGACCGCCGAGGACCTGCTGCGGTTCGGCCGGTCGCTGCTGCCGCGAGCCGTGGTCCCCGACGATGCCCCGCGCGTCCTGTCCGAGCAGGCCATCGCGCTGATGACCCGGGAGCAGACGACGGGTATCCCGGAGGAGCTCGAGGACGGCACCGTCCGGGAGCCCCACTACGCCCTCGGCTGGCACAAGCCACGTCCCGCGCCCGACGGCCGCGTCACGCTCGCGGGCGTGCCGCTCCCCGCGACCATGGCGGCGTTCACGCATGGCGGCATCGCCGGCACGCGCCTGTGGGTGGACCCGGAACGCGCGCTCGTGGTGACCGTGCTGAGCAACCGCTGGGGGCTCGACCAGGAGTCGATCGCGCGCATCCTCGCCGCGGTGTACGCCGGCTGGCCAGCCCCCCTCGAGAGGACCGGCCGGCCGACGGGCGGCTAGGCGGGGGCGCCCTTCTCGATGGGCACGTCGATGAGCGAGCCCCACTCGGTCCACGAGCCGTTGTAGTTGCGGACCCTCGGGTAGCCGAGCAGCTCGTGGAGCACGAACCAGGAGTGCGAGGAGCGCTCGCCGATGCGGCAGTAGGCGATGACCTCGGTGTCCGGGGTCACGCCCTTGCCCGCGTAGTGGGCCGCGAGGATGTCGGCGTCCTTGAAGGTGCCGTCCTCGTT
>JBEVIK010000020.1:0-7403 GCA_040510715.1 Candidatus Limnocylindrales bacterium | reverse complement strand
TCGCAGCCGGGGCGCGCTGATGTGCAGGATGTACAGCGTCGGCGCCATGAGCACGATGGACACGACCATCGTGGCGACGGACGCGATGACCGAGCGGGCGACCGTGGGCAGGAACAGCGGGTCGCTGAGCGCGTTGGCCCAGTACTCGGGCGTGTAGCGGGTCGGCAGGACCGTATCCACCCAGCCCTCGCTGATGGAGAACAGGACCGTCCCGACCATGGGGATGATGAGGAACGCCGCGAACGCCAGGAGCAGCACCCCGAAGCCGAGCTGTCGGGGTCGCCGCTGTGCCCGGACGACCGTGCTCGAGCCGCGGAGGCCGGGGTCCAGGGTGGTCATGAGGCCCACCGTCGCGCGCGCCGGCTGACGAGCACGTTGAGCAGCACCGCGGCGGCCACGAACACCAGCAGGGTGGAGGCCATGGCGTCCGCCTGTGCCGGGTCGAACATCACCTCGCCCGCGCGCAGCCGCTGGATCTGGAGGGTCATCAGGTTGAACTGGCCCACCAGCGCCGCGGCGGTCGCATAGGCCCCCATGCCGCTGGCGAACATGAGGATGAACCCGGACACGATGGCCGGTGCGAGCACCGGGATGCCGACGCGTCGCCAGAAGTCGCGGCTGGTGCCGCCCAGGACCATCGACGCCTCACGCCACTCCTGCTTGACCGCGGCGTACGCCGGCAGCATCAGCACCACCATCAGCGGGATCTGGAAGTAGCAGTAGACGACGATGAGCCCGCCCATCGAGTACAGCGAGAACACGGAGTAGAGGTCGATGCCGAGGAACCGCAAGGCGATGGTGATGGCGCCCGTGGCACCCAGCACCGTGATGAACGCGAATGCGAGCGCCACGCCACCCGAGGCGGACGTCAGGCTCGCGAGGGCCGTCGAGGTGTGGCGCACACGTTCGTGGTGCGTGGCGCTGATGGCGTAGCCCACGGCGGTGCCCACGATGGTCCCGATGAGCGCCGAGGCCCCCGACAGGATGAAGCTGTTGATGACCCCCTGCCGGTAGATGGGGTGCGTGAACACCCTGAGCACGTAGTCGAGGGTCGGCTCCTGCCAGCCACCCAGGGCCCCGCCCAGCAGGATGAGCACGGGCACCAGCTCGAACAGGCCGCAGAACACGAAGAACGGCGCGAGCGACAGGGCCACCGCGACCCGGTCACCGCGAATCCAGCGCCCGACGCGCGTCGAGAGGGGTCGTGTCGCGGCGGCCGGCGCGGTCACGTCCCGGAGGTCAGGAGGGGCGGCCGCCCGAGTCGAAGTCGCCGGGTCCGCGCCGGTACACGCGCAGCTCGATGATGGCTGGGACGTGCCACTCACGCGAGTACATCACGGGACGCCCGGCATGGTCGATATCCACCTGGTCCACCTCCTGGAGCGGCGTGCCCACGACGACATCGAGGATGTGCGCGAGCTCCCGGTCGGCGACCGTGGGGTTGAGCACCGCCTCCGCGTGGTCGATGGGGTGCCCCTGCGCGGCAAGGAAGCGATAGAGCGACCCCGTGAACGCCTGCTTGTCCCGGACGGGATCCACGATGTCGGTCGGCAGGGCGTCGATGGAGTAGATGGCCGGGCGGCGATCGGCGGTGCGCACCCGCCGCAGCTCGACCACCTCCGTCCCGACGGGGATGCCCAGGGCATGCGCCGTGTCCTCGTCCGCGGCGACCTTGCGGGCACCCAGCACGTGCTTGCCCGCGGGTACCCCGGAGCTCTCGATGTACTGCGTGTAGCTGAAGTTGGTGTCGTGCGAGTTGTGGAGGTTGGGCCGGCGCGTCACGAACGTCCCGGAGCCCTGGCGGCGCACCACGTAGCCGTCCTCGATGAGCCCCCGGACCGCTTCGCGGACCGTCACCCGGCTGACGCCGAACCGCTCGGCCAGCTGATCCTCGTTGGGCAGCTTCACGCCGAACGGGAACTCACCGGACACGATGGCCCGGCGAAGCTCGTTGCGGACCACGTCGGCCAGGAGCGGGCGGGATCGGACGCGGGCCATCAGCCTCTCGACGCCTCCTTGTGCGTGATACGTCTATCGTCCCACGAACCCGGGGCCGCTGGCGGGTGCTGGCGACGAGCTGCGACGGATGGGCGACTCCCCTGCTTGACGACCGCGCGTCCTGCGACTAGCGTTCGGATGAGTCATCATACGACTAGCGAATACCGCGGATGATGAGGGAGCCCGATGTCGGTCGTCGAAGAGGGAGCGGACGCCCGGGCTTCCTCCTCGCTGGAGGATGCCGAGGAGCGCCTGTCGCGTGACGGGCAGCGGGCCCGGCGGCGCCCCATCGGACTGCGGCAGGTCATCCAGGGTGACGACGTCCTGGGCGTCCTCCCCGACCTCGTCGGGCGCATGTCGATCCCTGGACCGGTGCTCGTGCTGGCGGATGCGGTGTTCATGTCGCGCGACGGCACCGACCTCAAGTCGTACGTCGTGTCGCTGCTCTCGGGCCATGACGCGCGACTCGTGACCCTGGGCCAGCCGGGCGAGGAGCTGCACGCCGACATGGCCGCGGTGGACGCCGCCCGCGCCGCGCTCGCGGGTGCCGGGTGCGTGGTCGCGGTGGGATCGGGCACCTTGTGCGACATCGGCAAGAAGGCGACCGAGGGTCCACCCGCGGTGCCCTACATCGTGGTCCAGACCGCGTGCTCCGTGAACGCCTTCTCGGACGACATGGCCGTCCTCCTGCTCCACGGAGCCAAGCGCACCAAGCCGTCGCGCTGGCCGGACGCACTGGTCATCGACCTGGGGGTCATCGCGGACGCACCGGCGGAGCTCAACCAGGCTGGCGTGGGCGAGCTGACCTCGATGTTCACGGGTCCCTCCGACTGGCGCCTTGCCGACCTCGCCGGTCTCGACCCGAGCTACGACGAGGCGGTCGTGGGGATGTTCCGGGATGGCGCCGAGGAGCTCGAGCGGATCGCGCCCGGGGTCGCCATGGGCGACCGCGACGCGCTGGCGTGGTTGTGCGACCGGATGACCCTCTCGGGGCTCGCGCTGGGGGTCGCAGGCCGGACCGCACCCATCTCGGGTGCGGAGCATGCCATCAGCCATCTCCTGGACATGGCCGCGATCCGGACGGGCGTCCCGACTGGCTACCACGGTGCCCAGGTGGGCGTCGCGACCGTCGTGGTCGCCGCGCTGTGGGAGGACCTGCTCGAGGACATCGACCCCGCGCGGCTGCTCGACGAGCCGCCCGACCCCCAGGTGGCCCGGGCCGGCATCGAGCAGCGCTTCGGCGTGTTCGACCCATCGGGCGAGACGGCCGAAGAGTGCTGGCGGCTGTACCAGCGCAAGCTCGCCGCGTGGACCGCGGGGCGCGCCGCGCGCGAGGCGCTCGTCGCCGACTGGGACCGGCACATCGCGCGCGTGACCGACGGACTCTGCTCGCCGGCCTCGATCGTGGGCATGCTCCGAGCCGCGGGCGCCCCTGCGACCTTCCGCGACCTGGGCGTCGATGCCGGCGCCGCACGCTGGGCCGTGGGCGGCGCCCACCTGCTGCGGGACCGGTTCGGGGTCCTCGACCTCGCCGACCTCGCGGGTCGCTGGCAGCCCGCCGACGTGGACCGGGTGCTGGAGCGGGCGGCCGCGGTCGGCGGCGGCCTGTGATCGCCACCCGCGCGGAGCGCCGATACCAGGCCTATGTCTTCGACCTCGATGGCACGCTCTACGTGGACGAGGGAGCCACCCCCGGGGCACGCGAGGCCCTCGCGTGGGTGCGTGCCACCGGTGCCGCCGTCGCGTTCCTGACCAACAACCCCCACCGGCGCGGCAGCGCGTATGCCGAGAAGCTGCGCTCCCTGGCCATCGAGGCGAGCCCGGACGAGGTCATCACCTCGCTCGACGCCCTCGTCGCGTACCTGACGGCGCACCCACCGGCGGGTCCCGTGCTCGCGATCACCGAGCCGCTCGTCCAGGAGGTGCTCGCAGAGTCGGGGTTCGGGCTCACCACCGACCCCGCCGCGGCAGCGATGGTGGTGGTGTCGTGGGATCGCGGGTTCGACTACGCCAAGCTGCTGGCCGGGTTCCGAGCCGTTCGGGGCGGCGCGCGCATCGTGGCCACGAACCCCGATCCCTTCTGCCCGACCGCGGACGGCGGCCTGCCCGACTGCGCGGCGATGCTGGCGGCCCTCGAGGCGTGCACCGGCGCACGGGCTGAGGCGATCGTGGGCAAGCCGTCGGTGCACATGGCCTCGGCCATCCTGGGGCACCTTGGGCTGCCCGCGTCCGAGGTGCTCATGATCGGCGACCGGCTGCTGACGGACGTCGGGCTGGCGCGCACGGCGGGCATGGCCAGCGGTCTGGCGCTCACCGGCGCGACGACGCTCGCCGACGCGCAGGACGCGGAGCGACCTCCCGACCTGTGCCTCGCGCGCCTCACCGACATCATCCCCGAGGGCGACGACACGCCATACCAGCTGCTCGCCCCATCCGCACCGGAGGTCCGCGCGTGACCGAGTTCATCTTCATGCTCACCCACAACGACGCCACGCTGCCCGATGCGCTCGAGGTGTACGACACGCTGCGGGACATCGAGGACCTGCGCTACGTGGGGTTCAAGGATGTCGGGGCTCCCTTCGAGCAGCTCAAGGCGCTGGCCGATGCGATCCGCGCCGATGGCCGGACCTCGATGCTCGAGGTGGTCTCCGAGGACGTGGCGGCCGAGCTGCGCTCCATCGAGGCCGCCGTGCGGCTGGGCGTGGACTGGGTCCTGGGCGGCACGCACGCGGACGAGGCACTGCCGTTGCTGGCGGGGAGCGGCCTGCGGTACTGCCCATTCCCGGGCACCGTCGTCGGTCATCCCAGCCTGCTGCGGGGCACCGTCGAGTCCATCGCCGAGTCAGCCGCCCGGCTCACCGCGCTCGAGGGCGTGCACGGCCTCGACCTGCTCGCCTACCGCTTCGATGGCGACGTGCCGGCGTGCGTGCGTGCGGTCGTCGCGGCGTCGGATGGTCCGGTCATCGCGGCCGGCAGCGTGGACTCGTACGAGCGCATCGCGACCCTCGCATCGGCCGGTGTCTGGGGCTACACCATCGGTGGCGCGATCATCGAGGGGAAGATGCCCGGCGGCCCGAGCGTCGCGGGCCAGGTCCGGGAGGTCCTCGCGCTCACCGCTCATGCGGACGCGGAGGTCGCCGCGGCCCGCTGACGCAGCCGGACTCCGCCGGGACGCTGCCACTCGGACTCCTGGGATCGGGCCGGTCAATGTTCCGCAACGATCGTTGACGGGTGAGGCGACCGCGACTCCAATGGCAGCCTCCGGGGGGAGCTATCACGTTCCGCGAGGTGGTCCCGATGTCGCTGCATCCTCGGCGTCACGCATCGGCCGCGGTCTTTCTGGCCGTCGCGCTGGCGATGCCGGTCGCGGCGAGCTCGCCCGCTCCGGCGACACCGACGCCCACCCCCGCACCTCGACCATCGCCGGGGACGGACACGACTCCCGGTGGGCTCGGCTGGCTGCCCGTTTCGCTCGACCTGCCCGTTGACCACTGGCTCACCGACCTCACGACATGGGCGGGTGGCTTTGCGGCACTCGAGAGCGACGACGACGATGACCTGTTCGCCCTGTGGACGTCACCCGACGGCGCGCGGTGGCAGTCGACCGCGCTGCCGGAGGGCGTGGATAACGGCCGGCTGGTCGCGCTCGAGGACCACCTGTATCTCGTGGAGTTCAGGGGGCGGGGCGACTCACAGGAGCTGCGGGTCCGGACCTGGCGGACCGGCGATGGCCGGGTCTGGCAGCGACAGGGCCTCTTCGAGTGGTCCATGCCGGTGTCCCTGGAGGACGACTGGCGGATCGGGGTCACGCACATCGTCGCGGCGCCCGACCGGCTGGTCATGGTCGGCGAGGTCGATCCGTGCTGTGGCAGTGGCGGCAGCATCCCCCTGGGGTCGACGTACGCATCGATCCTCACGGCGTACTACCCGGAGCGCCTCCCGCTCCGCGGGCTCGTCGTCTGGACGAGCCAGGACGGATCGGTGTGGACCAGGCAGTCGAACGCGGACCTTCGGGAGCCGGTCTCCGGCAACGCCTGGGTCACTGACGTGCAGGGAGTCCCTGCTGGGCTGCTCGCGACGCGTGCGTCCACCGATGAGGGACTCTTCGCGTCGATCGAAGGCGCCCACTGGGACGCGATGGGCCCGCTACCGCCCGGCTACAACGGGCTCGGCCCGACCGGAACGGTCGTCGCGCTGGACCGCGTGGTCATCTCGTTCGACGCCCGGGACCACGCCAACACGCTCGAGGTCTGGCTGCGCGACGACGCCGGGCGATGGATCCGGTCCCTGCACGAGCCGTACACGACCGCGGATGAGCTGATCGCGACGGGCTCACTGGTCGTGGCGGCCGGCGACAGCTACGACGGCGGAGCGAAGAGCTGGCCCCGGATCTTCGTCTCGAGCGATGGCGGCGCCACCTGGGACCCGGAGCTGTCGTGGACGGGAGCGCGCGGTGGCTGCACGCGCGACCTCGCGACGGACGGGGCGCGGCTGGTCTTGTTCGGCTGCGACGAAGGGACGCCCAGCCTCTGGCACGCCGACGTACCGGCACTGGGGGCGGACGCGTCGTCGGGCGCACGCTGACCCACGAGTCGGTCGACACTCGGATGGACCGCACGGCAGGCCTATCGGCCAACCACGACCGGGATCTGCCGCCCGGGCCCTCGATCCTGCCCATTCCTTGGCCGGATGGACCTCTACGCGATCCGAACGGCCCATGAGCCCGTCTATGCCGAGGCTCGTTGGCCGCATGGCTTCTCTGAGCGGTCAGCGGAGCGCGGGATCGGGGCGTGGCACCGGCGCGACCTACCGGAAGGCCGGGATGACCTCCTCGGCGAGGAGTCTGATCTCGGACATGATGTGGTCGTGAGGCATGCCCGGGAAGAACAGCCGGCAGATCAGGTGGTCGATGCCGAGCGCGTCGCGGAAGCGCTGGATGCGCTCGATGCATGTCTCAGGTGAGCCCACGATGAACCGGTCACGCCCGATCTCATCGAGCGCATCGACGCGGGTGTCGTCCTCGGCGCCGATGAGCGGGTGCTTCCAGGAGCCGCCGCCGTACTCGTCGCGGTAGTTGATCATGAGGTGCCGCTCGGCGAGCTCGCGTGCCTGCGCGTCGGTGGGCGCGATGATGACCTCGCGGGTGATGGGCCGCGGCACGGACGCCACGTCCTTCCCGGCGGCGACGAGCGCCTCGTCGTAGGCGGCCCGCAGCCCGAGCAGCTTCTCGAGCCCCGCGGTCGGCCCCGGCACCCACGCGTCCGCGAGCTCCGCGGCGCGCCGGATTGTCATGGGTCCCCAGCCACCGATCCAGATGGCGGGCGGCGTCCCGGGCACGGGCTCGATCCGACCCTTGACGGTGTAGAAGCGGCCGGCGTGGTCCACCGACTCCCCAGCCCACAGGG
>JBEVIK010000019.1:0-10453 GCA_040510715.1 Candidatus Limnocylindrales bacterium | reverse complement strand
GCCCAGGTCGAAGCCGACCGGTCCGTAGAACGCGAACTCGGGGTCGATGGCCACCGTCCGCCCGCCACCCACCATCACGCTGCCCGTGTGCAGGTCGCCATGGATGAGCGCCTCGCCGTGGGTCATGAAGCGGTGCTTGAGGACCGACAGCCCGTCCACTGCGGCGGTGTCGGCGCAGAGCGCCGCGACGACGGGCTCCAGCGCGGGGTCGTACCGGTTGTGCTCGTGGACCCGGATCGGCTCGGTGAGCACGAGGTCCTCGGTGATGCGGCACAGCTCGGGGTTGACCGTGCGCGCGAGCAGCCGCTTGCGCTCCTCGGGATCCATGCCCAGGTCCGATGTGTGGAAGGCGATGCGTGCGACGAACGTGCCGAGGGTCGCCGCCGCCTCGGCGTGGATCTCGCCGTCGTTGAGGGCACCCCGCCAGACCCGGAGGTCCGCGAGGTCCTCCATGGCGATGACATAGCGCACCGGGTCGAAGCCGTGGTATCGGGGCGTCGTGGTGCCCGAGAAGCGGCTGTGGACCTCGTACGCGTCGGCCTCGTGGCGCGCTCGCTCGATGGTCAGCGGCCAGCCCTCGCCGAACACCCGGACCCACGGCAGGGACTGCTTGAGCACGACCCCCGGTGCGGCCGGGTCGGAGCGCACGATGAACACGAGGTTGAGGTTGCCATCGCCCACCTCGCGTACCGTGAGCGGGCCATCGCCCGCGAGCGCCGACAGCTCGGGCCGCGCCCGGACGTAGTCGGGCACCTCCTCGACCGTGAGGGGCCGGTACCCCGCCGGCACCGGCGCGCTCACGATGCACCCTCCGCCATCCGGGACGGCAGTGGCGCCGTCAGCGCGTCCACGAAGTCCTCGACGAAGCGACGGCCGTCCACCGCGGTGGCGATGCGCGTGGGCGGCCGACCCGCCACCGCCGCGGAGGGCGTCCTCGGCGCCACCGCACGCGCGCCGTGCTCGCTCTGCACGATACCCACCGGGGCGTCCACGGCGCTCGTGACGTAGCTTGGGTCGCGCAGGATGCCCGCCGCGAGCGGGTCGTGGAGCGAAGCTGCCCGGCGGCCCAGGAAGCGCTCGTAGAAGTCGAGATAGAACGCGAGGATGTGCCACGCGAACCGGGCATGCGGCTCCCCGCTCGCCGCGATGCGCTCCTGGTCGGGTGCCTCGAGGGTGGTCGGCGTCGTCACGTTGACGCCCACCATCGTGATCGCCGCGCCCGAGCCGAACACGAGGTCCGCGGCGTCGGGGTCGTGCGCGATGTTGGCATCCATGATGTCGCGCGCGTCATCGGCTTCCAGCCCTGCGCCACCCATGATGACCACGGAGCGATAGCGCGCCAGCGCCCCGGGATCGCGGCGCAGCGCCAGCCCGAGGTTGGTCAGGGGACCCACGGCGAACAGGTCGAGCGTGCCCGGCGCCTCGGCGCCGAGGCGGACGATCTGGTCGGCCGCGTGCTCGCCGGTGGGCTGTGCGGTCGGGTCGGGCATGCCCGCGTCACCCAGCCCGTCCTCGCCGTGGACGTGTGTCGCGACGGACAGCGGCACGTGGAGCGGATCGGCAGCTCCCCGGGCCACCGGCACGTGGCCCAGGCCGGCGAGCTCGAGCACCCCGAGCGCGTTGCGGGTGGTCACGTCCACGTAGCCGTTGCCGTGGACGCTGCCCAGGGCGACCACCTCGACATCGGGTCGGGCGGCGAGGTACAGGATGGCGAGGGCGTCATCGATGCCCACATCCATGTCCAGGACCACGCGCTGGCGGTCGTTCACGTGTCTCCTCCTGCTGGGGATGATGGAGCCTCGATGGTCATGTGGCGACCTCCACCTCGGCCGGGCCCTCGGCGAGGGCACCGCGCGCCCGTCGCCGGCTCGCGGCGCGCCCGTAGACGACCACCAGGACGACGATGGTCGCGAGGTAGGGCAGCATGTTCACGAACTGGGACGGGATGCCCTGCCCCTGGAGGCGCACGGCGACCGCGTAGGCACCCCCGAACAGGACGCTCGCGCCGAGGACGCCGAGCGGGTGGGCCCTCCCGAACATCACGGCGACGAGCGCGATGAAGCCCCGCCCGAAGGTCATCCCCTCTACGAACTGGGTCACGATGCCCAGCGACAGCTGCGCACCGGCGAGGCCGCACAGCGCGCCCGAGCCGAGCACCGCGAGGTACTGGACCCGCCGCACGCGCACCCCCACGCTCCCGGCCGCCACGGGGTCCTCGCCCACGGCCCGCAACCGGATGCCGAACGGGTGGTGGAACAGCAGCACCTGGAGCACGCCCACGAGCGCCAGCGCGACCCACACGAGGATGGTCTGGCCATCGAACATCGGGCCCAGCACCGGGACCTGGGCGAGGAAGGGCAGCTCGATGGCCGCGAGACCGGGCATCGTCGGGTCGTAGTAGCCGCCCTGGACGCCCAGGATGGCGCGCATCAGGAACGTCGTGGCACCCAGTGCCAGCAGGTTGATGGCGAGGCCGGCCACGATGGCATCGCCGCCCAGGTCGACGACCACGATGGCGAACACGAGCGCCACCGCCATGGCGGCGAGGACCGCGACGAGCACGCCGATGGCCGGGTCTCCGGTCCGGGACGTCGCCACGACCGCCGCGAACGACCCGGTGAGCATCAGCCCTTCGAGGGCCACGTTGAAGATGCCGGCACGCTCGGTGAGGAGGCCGCCCAGCGCCGCCAGCAGGATGGGCGACACCAGGCGCACCACCGATGCGAGGATGGCCGCGTCGAGGATGGTCCCGGCGTCCATCAGGTGAGCCCCAGGCGGCGACCGAGCCAGCGGCCCAGCGTCAGGCGGATGGCGATCATGAGGATGATGCAGGCCTGGACCACGTCCACGATCTGGAACGGGATGTCCGTGTTCCGCTCCATGCCCGCGGCGCCCGTCTGGAGCCCCGCCAGGAACAGCCCCGCGACGAGCGTGCCGAGAGGCTCTCCCCCTGCGAGCAAGGCTGCCGTGAAGCCGGTCCAGGCGTAGCCCGGCGCCGTGATGGACCCGTCGATGTACCGATGGTGGACGCCCAGCACCACCAAGGCGCCCGCGAGCCCGCATACCGCGCCGCTCAGGAGCATCGCGCGCAGCAGCGTCCGGCGACCATCGACGCCGCCGTACTCGCTGAATGCCGCGTTGAGCCCGCTCATGCGCATCTCGTAACCCGCGACGGTCCGGCCCAGCAGCCACCACGCGCCGAGCGGCAGGAGCGCGAGCAGCAGCACCCCCGCGTGGAGCCGCCCGCCGGGCGCGAGATACGGCAGCTGGGTCGGGTCCGGGATGGTGGGGGTCTGGGCGACCCCGCCCCCCACCTCGCGGAGGGGATATGAGACCAGCCAGGCCGCGAGCAGCGCTCCGACGTAGTTGAGCAGCAGGGTCGTGATGAGCAGCGGGACCTCGAAGCGCGTCTGGAGCAGGGCAGGCCCGAGCGCCCAGGCAGCGCCCGCGAGGCACCCCGCGCCGGCGGCGACCAGGATGCCGATGGGTGCTGGCAAATCCCCCACCCAGGCGGCGACCACGGCCGTCACCACCGCGGCGACGATCATCTGTCCCTCCCCGCCGAGGTTGAGCGCGCCCGCCCGGAACGCGAGGGCGAGCCCGACCCCGACGACCACGATGGGCACCGCGCGCGCGAGGGTGGCGTTGAGGTTGCTGGGCGTGCCCACCGCGCCCCGGATGAGCGCCGCGTAGGCATCGATGGGCGAGCCTCCCGTGAGCAGGATGGCGACGGCTCCCACGAGCAGCCCGAGCCCGACGGCTGCGAGCGGCACCAGCAGCCGCACCGCCAGCCGCGCGGCGCGCGTCGAGCGCGCTCCAGGCGCGACGGGCGCCTCGACCATCGCGGACATGCTCAGACGGCCCCACCCGCGGACGTCGCGAGATCGTCCGTCGCGGCGCTGGTCACCCCCGCCATCCACAACCCGAGGCGCTCGGGGTCGGCGGTCGTGCCCGGGCTCTCGCCCACGATCCGCCCGGCGAACAGGACCACGATGCGGTCCGCGAGCGCGAGCACCTCGGACAGGTCGGCGCTGATGAGCAGGATGCCGACACCCGCCGCCCGGCGTGACAGGAGCCCCTCGTGGACGAAGCGCGTCGCGGCGATGTCGATGCCGCGCGTGGGCTGTGCCACGACGAGCAGCGGCCGCTCACGGTCGAGCTCCCGCGCGAGCACCAGCCGCTGGGCGTTGCCGCCCGACAGCGAGCGCGCGGGGTCGGCCACGGACCTCGCCCTGATGCCGGCGCGCTCGACCAGGGAACGGCCGATGCGGGCCGCTGCCGCGCGGTCGAACAGGACGCCGCGCGCGACCGGCGGGCGGCGGTGCGCACCCATGACCAGGTTGTCACTGATGGAGGCGTCGGCGGCGAGGCCGCGCCGGAACCGGTCGTCGGGGACGTACGCGAGACCCGCCTCGCGCCGATCCGCGACGCTCGCTCGGGTCACCTCGCGGCCCGCGATGCGGATGCTGCCCCCGGCGGGTGGCAGGAGCCCCGCGACGAGCTCCGCGAGCTCCGACTGGCCGTTGCCCGCCACCCCCGCCACGCCCACGATCTCGCCCGCCCGCACGTCGAGGTCGAGACCGCTGATGCCCGGGCCCCGCAGGTCCCGCAGCTCCAGGACCGGTGACCCGGGCGCCACGACGGCCCGTGCCGGGAACGGTGGCAGCTCCCGGCCGACCATCAGCCGCGCCAGCTCGGCAGCCGTCGCGGCCGGGCCGTCGAGGGTGCCGGTCACCCTCCCATCGCGCAGGACCGTGATGCGGTCCGCGATCTCGAGCACCTCGTCGAGCTTGTGGCTGATGAACACGATGGTGCAGCCATTCGCGCGCAGCTCGCGCACCACCCGGAACAGCCCCCGCGCCTCGTGCGGCGTGAGCACCGCCGTGGGCTCGTCGAGGATGAGCACCCGGGCACCCCGGTGGAGCGCCCGCAGGATCTCGACCCGCTGCAGGTCGCCCACCGACAGGTCGCCCACCCGTGCGCCGGGGTCCACCCGCAGGTCGTAGGCCTCGCCCAGCCGCCGGACGGCGGCCTCGGCAGCATCGCGGTCGAACAGGGTCCATCGCGACGGCTCATGGCCGATGGTCAGGTTCTCGGCGACCGTCAGGGACGGGAACAGCATGAAATGCTGGTGGACCATCGCGATGCCCAGCCGGTAGGCAGCCTCGACATCGGGGATGGTCACCGTGTGGTCGGCGACCTCGATGCTCCCGCGGTCGGCACGCTCGACACCCGCGAGGATGCGCATGAGCGTGGTCTTGCCCGCTCCGTTCTCGCCGACCACGGCGTGGACCTCGCCGGCGCGCAGCTGGAGGTCGACGCCGTCGAGCGCTACGACCTCACCGAACCGACGGGCGACGTCGCTCATGCGCACGAGTCGATGGCCGGTCGCGGGGGCGGCCGGATGCTGCGCCGGGGTCATCGGATGGGGGCAGGCCCGGGAGCGATCCCGGGCCTGCCGATGCTCATGGCTGTGCCGATGCCGCGACCGACGGCGCCGGCTGGGCGAGGTAGTCCGGCACCACGATGGCGCCCGACACGATGTCCGCCGCCAGCTGGCGCACCCGGTCCTGCACCTCCTGGGGCAGGCTCGACGCCGGCGGCGAGTCCGGCAGCACGATGAACGCGGGACCCACGCCGTACTCGCTCAGGCCGTAGTCCAGCACGCCACCCGCGAACGTGCCCTGCGCCAGGTCCCGGACCGCGTCGCGGACGCCGACATCCGTGCGCTTCACGACCGACTCCAGGATGTGGGCCGGGTCGATCGAGCGCTGGTCGGTGTCCACGCCCGAGGTGAAGAAGCCCTGCTCGGCGGCTGCCTCGAAGATGCCCGTGTTGCCGGCCGCCGAGAACGCGAAGATGTACTTGGCGCCCTGCGCCGCCTGGCCCAGCGCCAGCTCCTTGGAGCCGCCCGGGTCGTTGAAGCCCGTGCCCCACGCCTCGAGGACCTGTGCATCCGGGTTGACCGCGTGGACACCGGCCTCGAACCCGACGTACCAGCGGCGGATGAACGGCGCGTCCACGGCACCGACGGCACCGATGATGTCGGACTGCGGGAAGCCCTCGTACTGGCCGGTCGCGAGGAGCCCGAAGATGGCACCCAGGAGATAGGCACCCTCATGCTCCCGGAACACCAGCCCGCGCACGTTGGGGCTGTCCACGGTGGTGTCCACCAGGGCCCACCTCTGGTCGGGGAACTCGGCGGCGAGCTTGGTGACGGCATCGACCGAGTCGAACGAGTTGGCCACGATGAGGTCATGGCCGTCCTCGACCGCGGCCCGCAGGTTGTCCTCGAGCTGGCTGATGTCGGCCGTCTCGATGGTGTCGGTCTCGACCCCGTACTCGGTGCCGCCCGCCTCGAGCCCGCTCTTGATGAGCTGCAGGAACGGGTTGACGCCGATGGGCTCGGTGCTCACGTAGACGGCCTTGAGGCCTGTGGCCGGCGCCGGTGACTGGGCGGTCGCGGGTGCCACCAGGGCGGTGCCCGCGAGGGCCGTCGCGAGCAGGGCGATGGACGCGCCGAGGCGTCCGCGTCGATGGGTCATGGTGCTTCTCCTCCGTTGATGGTCAGGCCGGGTCGTCGATCCAGACCCGGTCCTGGTTGCCGGGGTCATCGATGGGCGACGAGATGAACAGGACCTGGGGCGCGTCCTCGAACCGCCCGCCATGGGGCGTGTTGGCGGGGATGACCCACACGTCGCCCTTCTTGACGGGCCGGGTCACGCCGCCGACGGTCACCGAGCCGGTGCCCTCGAGGACATAGCCGATCTCGTCGTGGGTCGTGTGGACGTGCGTCCGGAAGGGCCCCGGGTGGCCCTGGAACACGAACACGCTCGACTGCGTGCCATGGCCCAGGTAGGTCCGCTTGAACACGTCCGCGTCCGTCAGCTTGTCGGCCTCGACGGCCTTGGCCACGTCGACCACGTCGATCCTCGCGTGGGGGATGTGCTGCTGGCAGGTGGGACACAGGTAGTGGCCGGTGCCCTCGTGCTCGTGGCCTGCGGTCATGGGCGCTCCTCCTTCTCGGGCGACGTGACTGACTGGACGACCGGTGGTCGATGGCCGCGCTCGGCGCGCGCGACCACCGCCCCGAACAGGTAGTGGTAGACCTCGGTGTGGCGCTTCGCCTCCCACACGTCCGTGCCCCAGACGTAGCAGCCGTGGTCCCGCACGAGGACACCGAACGCCGCGTCGAAGCGGGGGTCGGCGAGCATCCGCTCCATGTTCGCGACGAGCTGCGCCTCGCGGGGCGTGTTGTCGATGACGGGCAGCAGGTGCCGGTCCTCGTTGGTCAGCCCCCGGATGCCCTTGAGCATCTCGAGGCGCTCGATGACCACGTGGTCCGCGTCCCCCGCGAGGTCGCCGGCGAGCACCGCGCCCAGCGCGTGGGTGTGGACGATGCTGCGGACGCCCCGCTCGCGTGCCACGAGCGTGAAGATGTGGCCGCACTCGCTGGGCCGCAGCGCAGGGTCCGCGGCGGGGCGCCGAATCGAGGTGTCGGCCAGGTCGATGACGAACAGGTCGTCGGGCCGGACCCGCTCCTTGTGGACCCCGGTCGGGGCGACGAGCAGGTGGCCGTCGTCGGACGGGCCGCAGATGCCCCCGCCGGTGCCCGACACCCAGTCCTTCCGGTAGAAGTCGCGCAGCAGCTCGACCAGCAGTTCGCGGGTGCCGGTGTCAGCCACGGCCCGGACCACCGGCCGCGATCGCGATGGCCGGGCCGAATGGCGGCCGCAGGATTCCCGCGTCGGTCACGAAGGCCGTGATGAGCTCGGCCGGCGTGACGTCGAACGCCGGGTTCCAGACGGGCGCCCCTACGGGCGTGGTCGCGGCGCCCCCGAACCCGCGCACCTCGTCGGCCGCACGCTCCTCGACCACGATGCCGGCCCCGTCCGGCGTCGACGGGTCGAACGAGGTCAGGGGCCCCGCCACCAGGAAGGGGATGTGGTGGCGCGCCGCGAGCACCGCGAGGCCGTAGGTGCCCACCTTGTTGGCGGTGTCCCCGTTGGCGGCCACCCGGTCGCAGCCCACCACCACCGCATCGACCATGCCCCGCACCATCGCCAGCCCCGCGGCGCCGTCCACGAGGACCCGGTGCGGCACCCCTGCCCGCGCCAGCTCCCACGCCGTGAGGCGGGCACCTTGGAGCAGCGGCCGGGTCTCGTCCACGAGCACCTCGTCGAGCCTGCCTGCCGCGTGCGCGGCGTACACGATGGCCAGCGCGGTCCCGTCGCCACCCGTCGCGAGGCGTCCCGTGTTGCAGTGGGTGAGCAACCGCCGTGCGTCCCCGAGCATCCCAAGACCGTGCCGGCCGATGGACTCGCAGGATGCGCGGTCCTGATCGTGGATGGCCCGTGCCTCCGCCAGCGCGCCTGCCGCCATCGCGGGGGCATCCCCACTGGTCGCCGAGGCGGCCCGGGTCACGCGCGCCACCGCCGTGGCGAGGTTCACCGCCGTTGGCCGCGCGGTCCCGATGCGCAGCGCGAGCCGTTCGAGCTCCGTCAGCGCGGTCGCGCGCGCGACGTCACCCAGCGCGAGGAGGCCCGTCACGACACCGTACGCGCCCGCGATGCCGATGGCGGGAGCGCCGCGCACGGCGAGCGTCCGGATGGCGTCGACCACGGCATCGACCGTCGACAGCCGCCAGTGGACGAGCGTGTCGGGCAGCTGGCGCTGGTCGATGATGACGGCCGCGCCACCGTCCCAGGCGACCGCGGTGATGGGCTGCGCAGCGGGCGCGCGCGCATCCACCGGGTGTGTCGCGGGCGGGATGGTGGCGATGGGTCGTGACAAGCGGGACCTCGCTGGTGGGGATCGCGAGGCGCCGTCCGGGCGGTCCACCTCGCCGTTCGGATGCGGGCGGGACCGGGACCCTTGGCCGTCAGCGGACGGGCGTGTCCCCGTCCGTGCCCAGCACCCGTCCTCCCGGCATCGCCCGGGTACATCGACAGCGCATGGGCGACATCGGCCACTGCATGAGGTGGCCGATGCTACAGGCCGCGGCCGCTGGCTGTCGAGGGGCCACCCGTTGCTCCGGCGGCGGGCACGAGCGCCCAGGCTCGCACCGGGAAGGTGCCCATCCCCTCGACCATCACGGGTGCCGCGCTGAACAGGGCTCCCGTGGTGGGCAGCGCGTCGAGACCGGCCAGGTGCTCGCAGACGGGGATGCCGGCCGCCAGCAGCGCGCTGTGGACCGGTCGGCGCGGGTCGCTCGTGTCGTCGATGTTGAGCGAGTCGATGCCCACGAGGGTCGCGCCCCCGGCCACCAGGTGCTCCGCGGCAGCCTCGGCCAGGAAGGGGTGCCCCGAGCCGTACGCGGGGGTCCCGAAGTGCCGGGACCAGCCGGTCAGCACGAGCACGGCCCGTCCGCGCAGCTCGTAGGGCAGGAACGCCTCGGCCCCGATGGCCCGGCCGTCGGACCCGCGTACGTCGACCACGACGGCCGGGAGGTGGACGACCCGCTCGAGGGGCAGCCGCGCGAGGTCGGCGCCATCCGCATACCGATGGGACGGCGCATCCACGTAGGTGCCGGTGTTGGCGACCATGTCGATGCGCCCGATGTGGAACTCCGTGCCGGGTGCGTAGACCGCCCGGCTCGCCTCGCGGCTCAGGTGGTCGGTGATGACCGGCGCCGGCAACCCGGGATACGTGACCAGGCCGTCGCGGACCGGATGCGACAGCTCGACGAGCCGGTCGGCGCCCGCCCCTGCCTCGTCGGCGCCAGCCCGTCGTCGGTGGGGCTCGACGAGGACGCGCCGGGCCGTGATGCGCACCTGGTCCACCATCAGCAGCCCGAGCTCGCGCACGAGCTGTGCCCCGGCGTCGGCATCGGTGATGTCATCGCCCGGGATGTCCAGCCGGAAGCCCTGCCCCTGGAGGCCGCCGCCGTTGCGGAAGGTGATCTCGAAGTCGAGCTCGACCCGATGCTCGGCGCGGCCCATGCCGGCCTACTCCGCGTAGATGAGCTCGCGGACCGCGGCCAGCTCCCGCCGCAGGTCCTCGTTCTCCTGCATCTCGCGATCGATCTTCTCGCAGGCATGCAGCACCGTGGAGTGGTCCCGACCGCCCAGCTCGGCGCCGATGCGCAGCAGCGAGACCTCGGTCTCGGCGCGCATGAGGTACATCGCGACCTGGCGCGGCATCACGATGGCGCGCTCCCGCTTCTGCCCCCGCAGCACGTCGAGCTCGACGCCGTAGTACTCGGAGACCGCCTGCGCGATGCGCTCCGGCGTGACCGCCTTCTTGCGTGGGTTGTAGAGCACGTTGGACAGCACCGCCTGGGCGAGCTCGGTGCTGATGGGCATCCCCTGCATGTTGGCGTACGCCACGATGCGGTTGAGCGCACCCTCCAGCTCCCGGATGTTGGAGGCGACCTTGCGCGCGATGAACTCCAGCGCCTGCGAGCTGATGGGCACCGCCTGCTCCTCCGCCTTGGCACGCAGGATGGCGATGC
>JBEVIK010000018.1:0-16143 GCA_040510715.1 Candidatus Limnocylindrales bacterium | reverse complement strand
GGCCAGCCAGCCGTTGAGGAACGTGGTCATCCGGCCGGGCAGGCTGGACAGGTCGAGCTGGTCGCCGAGCCCCGATCCCGCGACCGGCGCAGCCCCGGTCGCTGGACTCGGCAGGGGGCCGGACGCCCCGGGCGATGCGACGGGGCCCGAGGCATGGTCGAGGTCGTCCAGGCGATCGCGGAACGCGTCGTCCGCGGTGAGGCCCGCCGCGCCTCCGAATGTCACGGCGAACCGGTCCCAGGTGGCACGGGTCGTCCCGGGGCCGGCCATCGCCTCGAGCGCCATCGACTCCAGCTCGCCGGGGCTGATGCTCAACGCCGCCGGTGTCAGCACCGCGCTGGCCGGATCCTCCGCGATGACCACGCCCGATCGCTCGAGGACGGTCCGCGTGGCAGCCATCGCATCCTCGGGCGTGGTCGCGGTCCGGATGGCGTCGATGTCGGCAGCGATGTCCGCGGGCACCCACGCGGCGATGGGCGCCATCGCCACGGGGATGGGTGAGCCGACCGGGGAGGGTGCGCTCGCCGCTGGGGGCGATCCGCTCGGTGAGCTCGAGGGATCCTGGCCCGCGACCGGTCCACTGGCCGTCGCGAGGATGACGCCTGCGAGCGCCACCCGTGTCCACCGAAGCCGCATGTCCCTCGCCCTCGTGCTGCGTATGCCGTGAGCCTACGGGGCCACGCGCCGGCGGAGAACTAGGGAGGTCCCCACTGTTTGGGGTCCCCGAGCCCGGATGTGCGACCATGTGGGGGCCCATGATCGACACCTCAGGCCCTGCCATGCCCGCGACATCGACCGACACCGGCCCCGTGCACGCCACCCGCGATGACGTCCGCGACCTCGCCATCGTGGCCCACGTGGACCACGGCAAGACCACGCTCGTGGACGCGCTGTTCCGACAGACCGGCACGTTCGCCGCCCACCAGGTGGTGGCCGATCGGGTCATGGACTCCATGGACCTCGAGCGCGAGAAGGGCATCACCATCCTCGCCAAGCAGACCGGCATCCAGTACGGCGACATCCGGCTCAACATCGTGGACACGCCCGGGCACGCCGACTTCGGCGGCGAGGTCGAACGCTCGTTGCTGATGGTGGACTCGGTGCTGTTGCTGGTGGACGCGGCCGAGGGCCCGCTGCCCCAGACCCGCTACGTGCTCCAGAAGGCCATGGCGCTCCGCCTGCCGGTGGTCGTCGCCATCAACAAGATCGACCGGGGCGACGCACGCCCCATGGAGGTCGTGGACCAGGTCTACGAGCTGTTCCTCGACCTCGGCGCGGACGAGCACCAGATCGACTTTCCCATCGTCTACACCAACGCCCGGGCGGGCACCGCGACCCTGGCGCTGGACACGCCGGGCACGGACCTGCGTCCACTGCTCGACCTGCTCGTGGCGCACACGCCGAAGCCGGCGTACGAGCCGGGGCATCCGCTGCAGCTCCTGGTCACCAACCTCGCGGCCAACGACTACGTGGGGCGCATGGCGGTCGGCCGCATCCGCAACGGCACCATCCGGATGGGCCAGCGCATCAGCGTCGTGCGTACCGAGGAGGAGTCACCCGACGGCTCCATCGAGCCCGGGCGGACCGTCACCCTGAGCGGCAGCGTCACCTCGCTGACCACCGCGCGCGGCATCGAGCGCCAGGACGTCGAGGAGGCCGGCCCGGGAGAGATCGTGTGGGTCGCGGGCATCCCCGAGGTGACCATCGGCGACACCATCACCGAGCCCAGCGACCCCCGGCCGCTGCCCCGCCTCCAGGTCGACGAGCCGACCTTGCGCATGACCTTCGGCGTCAACACCTCGCCGCTGTCGGGACGCGAGGGCAAGTACCTGACCAGCCGCCAGATCAAGGCACGCCTGGACCGCGAGACGCTGGGCAACGTGTCCATCGAGGTGCTGCCCACGGCATCGCCCGAGACGTTCGAGGTGCGCGGGCGAGGCGAGCTCCAGCTCGCGGTGCTCATCGAGCAGATGCGGCGCGAGGGCTCCGAGCTCCAGGTCTCCCGCCCGGAGGTGCTGCTGCACGAGGCGGAGGGCCAGGTCCAGGAGCCCTACGAGCGGATCACCGTGGACATCCCGCCCGAGCACATGGGCACCGTCACGGCCTCGCTCGCGGCGCGCAAGGCGCGCACCGAGCAGATGTCCTCCGACGCAGACGGGCGCATCCGCATCGAGGCCATCATCCCGACGCGAGGGCTGGTCGGGTATCGCGGCCAGTTCCTGACCGAGACCCGGGGCACCGGGTTGCTCCACCAGATCGGCGAGGGGTACGGACCCTGGGCGGGGGATGTGACCCACCGCACCAACGGGGTGCTGGTGTCGGACCGTTCCGGGACGTCCAACGCGTACGGCCTGTTCAACCTCCAGGAGCGCGCGACGATGTTCATCGGCTCGGGGGTGGACGTCTACGAGGGCATGATCGTTGGCGAGAACAGCCGCTCGGGAGACATGGATGTCAACCCGACCCGCGAGAAGAAGCTGACCAACATCCGGACCCACAGCCACGACGAGGCGCTCAAGCTCGTGCCGCCGCCACCCATGACGCTCGAGAGCGCCATCGAGGCCATCGCCGCCGATGAGCTGGTCGAGGTCACGCCGAGCTCGATCCGCCTGCGCAAGCGTCTGCTGTCGCTCCACGACCGGCGCCGGGAGCGTGGCCGTGAGGCCGACCTGCGCCGCGCCGAGGGCGCCGAGTAGGCACCTCCGGCACGCGACGGAGGCCGCGGGCATCCCGGTGTAGGATCGGGCCGATGGCCGTCTACCTCGACCACGCCGCGGCGACACCCCTCCGACCGGAGGTCCTGGACCGGATGCTGCCGTTCCTGCGCGGCACCTTCGGCAACCCTTCATCGCCCCACGTGGAGGGGCGACGCGCCCGGCTCGCCCTCGACGAGGCACGAGAGACGGTCGCGGGCGTGCTCCGCGCCGACCCGCGCGAGGTCGTCTTCACCTCGGGCGGCACCGAGGCCATCAACCTCGCCATCAAGGGCGGGGCATGGGCCGGCAAGGCGATGGGTCACCGCATCCTGACCACCGCCGTCGAGCATCGCGCCGTGCTGGACACGTGCGCCGCCCTCGAGAAGTTCGGCTTCGAGGTCGTGCTGCTGCCCGTGGATCGCTATGGCCGCGTCGATCCCGACGCCCTGGACGCGAACCTGACCGAGCGCACCTGCCTCGTGTCCCTCCAGCTCGCCAACAACGAGGTGGGCACGGTCGCCGACGTCGCGTCCAGCATCGCCCGCGTGCGTGCCGCTGGCAGGGCGCTGGTCCACGTCGATGCGGTCCAGGCCGCCGCGACCATGACCATCGACGTCCAGGCGCTCGGGGCGGACATCGTGTCGGTGGCCGGTCACAAGCTCGAGGGGCCGAGGGGCATCGGGGTGATGTGGCTGCGGCGCGGGACGGCGATCCTGCCCCAGGTCCACGGCGGCTCCCAGGAGCGGCATCGCCGCGCCGGCACCGAGGACGTCGCCGGGGCTGTGGGCATGGCCGAGGCGTGGCGGCTCGCCGAGCGCGAGCGCGACGAGGTCGTGCCGGAGCTCGCGCGCCGGCGTGACCGGCTGTGGGCATCGCTCCTGGACCTCGGTGACGTGGAGCTGACGGGGCACCCCATCGAGCGGCTGCCGGGGCTCCTGTCCGTGCTCGTGCGGGGGCTCGATGGCGCCGACCTCGTGCACGCCCTCGACCTCGCGGGCCTGTGCTGCTCCACGGGCAGCGCCTGCACCACCGGATCGACGGAGCCCTCCCACGTGCTCACCGCGATGGGCTATCCCGCCGACGAGGCGCGTGGGGCGCTGCGGCTGTCGCTGGGGCGGGTCACCACGGACGCGGACGTGGAAACCGCGACGACCATCCTGCGCGACGTGATCGCGCGGCAGCGACAGGGTGTCGCCGCACTCGCCGGTGCGAGCCCGGTCGCGATCGCCGTCCGAGGAGCCGAGGAGGCCGTGTGACCGAGCGCGTGCTCGTGGCCATGTCCGGCGGCGTCGATTCGTCGGTCGCAGCGGCGCTCGTGGCCAGGTCCGGCGCCGATGCCGTGGGTGTCTGGATGCGGCTCCACGACGGTGCCGACTCGTTCTCCGACGTGCGGCGCTCCTGCTGCTCCGCGGATGCCGCCGACGATGCCCGCCGGGTCGCGTCGCAGCTGGACATCCCGTTCTATGTCCTGGATCTGGAGCGCGAGTTCGAGGCGGGGGTCATGCGCCCGTTCGCGGACGCGTACCTGTCGGGGCGCACGCCCAGCCCCTGCATCGACTGCAACTCCACGGTCAAGTTCGGCGCCCTCATGGGCCGCGCGCGAGCGCTGTACGACGCGGATGTCGTCGCCACCGGCCACTACGCCCGCGTCCGGACCACCATCGATGCCGCGGCGCCGGACGGCGTCCGCCATGACCTGCTGACCGGGTCCGATGACGACAAGGACCAGAGCTACTTCCTGTACGGCCTCAGCGCCGACCAGCTCGCCCACGCCCGCTTCCCCATCGGCGAGCTGTCCAAGCCGGAGGTGCGCGCCATCGCGACGGAGCTCGGGCTGGTCACCGCGAGCAAGCCCGAGAGCCAGGAGCTGTGCTTCGTGCCCGGCGGGGACATCGGTGAGGCCCTTGAGCGCCGCGCTGGGTGGAAGCCAGCGCCCGGGACCGTGCTCGATGCGGATGGGCGTGCCGCGGGCGTTCATGCCGGCGCGGCATCGTTCACGGTCGGCCAGCGTGGCGGCGTGGGGGTCGCGCTCGGCGAGCGCCAGTACGTGCGTCGCGTGGATGTCAGGGCCAACGTGATCCACCTCGGTCGCCGAGCCGACCTCGAGCGGGCCTCGCTGTCGCTGGAAGGACTCTCGGTCACGGCCGGCGATCCGCCCGCGGAGCCGTTCCGGGCCCTCGTGCGGGTGCGCCATCGCGCGCCGACGGTGGCCGGCTGGGTGATGCCGGAGCGGAGCGGTGGGACGGCGGGGCCCGGGTCGGGCGCCTGGCGCGTGGAGCTCGACCGCCCCGTGTGGGCACCCGCGCCGGGTCAGGCAGCCGTGCTCTACGCCATCGACGAGCCCGAGCGGGTGCTGGGCGGCGGCCGCATCACCGAGCCGGCGTGGAGGGCCTGATCCCGCCTGTCGCCCCGGCGGTCGTGCTCAGCATCCTCGTGGGCGCCTTCTACACGTGCATGTACGTGGTCATCCGCGGCAGCGTCGGCAAGCACCTGCCGCTGACGCTCGTGGCAGCCATGGCGGGAGCGTTCGTCGGCCACCTGTTCGGGCGACTTGCGGGCGACCCGATCCAGCTGGGCGACTTCAACGTGCTGTGGGCCACCGTGGGGTCGTGGGTGGGCATCGTGGTGGTCGCGGGTGTCGCGGCCATCCGGCCCGCGACTCGTCCCGGGACGCAACGGGGACCCGTCGCCACGGGCGTCGATGAGCCACGGGCGGCCACCTCCGCGGGCACGGGGACGGGAAGCGCATCGGGGACCGACCTTCCCACCGGCCCCCGCCGCTGACCGGCGCGCCGGCGGGACCGTTCCCGGTGGGCCGGTGGCCGCCGAGTGCGCTACGGTGCAGCCATGCAGCAGGAGACGCTCTGGCTGGTCCTCGCCATCGCGGCGGTCGTGGTGGCGGTGTCGTTCGCGATCATGGCGTGGGCGCTGTGGCGCCTCGCCGGTGACACGCGACAGACCGCGAGGGCCGGCCGCGAGCTGATGGTATCGCTCCAGGAGGAGCTCCCGGCGACCATCACGACCCTCGAGCGGGCCTCAGCGAGCCTGGAGCAGCTCGCGGGTGAAGGCGCCGCGCGCCTCGTGGTCGCGGACCGGCTCGCCGAGGAGGCGGAGCTCACCATGATCGCGGTGCGCGACCTGTCACGTTCGGTCCACGAGATCGTGCGGGGGCCCGCGGACACGGTGACCGGCGTCAAGCGATCCGCGCGGATGGTCACCGACAGCGTGGCATCCGGCGCCGACCGGATCCGCCGGCGCATCACGGGCGACCAGGAGGAGCCGCCCGCGGGCTGAGACGCGTCAGCTCATGCGGATGCCGACGGCGAACGTGCCGGCATATCCATCGGTCGTCGGACTCACGGTCACGAGGGTCTGCCCGCCACTCTGCTGGAAGATCCCGTCCTGGTCGTTGAGCACCGTCCGCTGGCCCCGCGCCGCGTACGGCTCGACGGCATACACGGTGTCCGTGAACGCCTCGTCGAAGAACAGCTGGGACGTGAGCTCGGTGCCGCTCGACTGGTCGGGGTCGGTCCTGATCTTGAAGTGGATGTGCACCGCCCGCCCGTCGTACCAGCCCGGGTAGATGGTCGTGAACGTGGCGCGTCCATCGGCATCCGTGAGCTGGTAGCCGCGCAGGAAGTCCTGGCCCTCGGTCGAGGACCCGCGGTCCTGGACATCGGAGTAGGCACCGGCAGCGTCGCAGTGCCAGACATCGACCATCGCGCCCGCGAAGGGGACGCACGCCGTGCCATCGATGCGCGTGACGACCCACGAGAGGTCGAGGCGGGCGCCTGCCGAGATGATCCCCGTCGTCGAGTCGGCCCGGATGTCCGAGCGGTCCAGGCGCTCGTCCACGAAGTAGGGACCCTCCGTGAGATCGGGGACGACCACGCAGGCAGGCAGCGCCGACATCGCCGGGCTGACGGCTGGCGACGCGCTCTGGGCGAGCGCGCCTGCGGTGATGGCACCGGTCGCGAGCGCGGCACCCGCGCCGCCGAACAGGACCAGGACCTCCCGGCGGCTGAGCATGCGGCCGATCGGCCGGTCGTCGTCATCGATGTGGAAGCCGGACAAGGCACACCTCGGGTGGGCGACGTGGCGTCCTCGCCACATCATGCCCCCACGTTGTGAGCCCGGGTTGAGAGGCTTCTGAGGATCGGGCGCCGGCGCACGCCCCGGTCCACGGTGCGGGGGTCCTCGTTCGCTACACTCGCAGCGATGTCCGAGACCAACGACCGGGCGACGAGGGACGCCCGGATCCCGTTCCTGCCCGCCGCCGAGATCCGGGAGCGATTCCTCGAGTTCTTCGCGGAGCGCGGCCACACGGTCGTGCCCAGCGCGAGCCTCGTGCCGGCGGGCGACCAGACGCTGCTGTTCACCAACAGCGGCATGGTCCAGTTCAAGGACGTGTTCCGGGGCGTCGAGACCCGCAGCTACCAGCGCGCCGTGGATGTGCAGCGCTGTCTCCGCGTCGCGGGCAAGCACAACGACTTCGAGGAGGTGGGACGCACCCCGCGGCACCACACGTTCTTCGAGATGCTCGGCAACTGGAGCTTCGGCGACTACTTCAAGCGCGAGGCCATCCACTGGGCGTGGGAGCTCCTGACGCAGGTCTACGGCATCCCCGCCGAGCGGCTCGCCGCCACCACCTACACCGACGACCAGGTGGCGTGGGACGTGTGGCGGGACGAGATCGGTCTGCCGCCCGAGCGCATGGCCAAGTGGGGCGATGTCGACGCCGGCGATGACAAGAACTTCTGGCGCATGGCGGACACCGGGCCCTGCGGACCGTGCAGCGAGATCCACTACGACCGCGGTGCCCACCTCTCCGAAGGGCCCGAGTGCGTGCCCGACCACAGCGAGCACTGCCCGCGCTGGCTGGAGGTCTGGAACCTCGTGTTCATGGAGTTCGACCAGCGCGCCGAAGGCCGCGTGCCGCTGCCGTTCCCGAGCGTGGACACCGGGATGGGCCTGGAGCGGCTGGCCTCGGTCGTCCAGGGCGTGCCCACCAACTACGACACCGACCTGTTCACGCCCATCCACGCGCGCATGCGGGAGCTGCTGGGCCACGACCCCGATGCGTTCGAGGCGGAGCGCTTCAGCTACCAGGTCATCGCGGACCATGCGCGCGCCATCACGTTCCTGGTGGCCGACGAGGTGCTGCCCTCCAACGAGGGACGGGGCTACGTGCTGCGGCGCATCTGCCGGCGAGCCGTGCGCCACGGCCGCCTGCTGGGTCGCCGCGAACCGTTCCTGGGCGCCACCGCCGAGGTGGTCATCGAGACCATGGGCGACGCCTATCCCATCCTGCGCGAGCGGCGCGAGGTGATCCTCGGGACCATCATCCGGGAGGAGGCGGCCTTCGCCCGCACCCTCGACGCCGGCACCGCGATCCTCGAGGAAGCGCTCATCCCGCTCACCGGCGCGGAACGGGCGATCGGTCGGCAGGCGGAGACGCTCGCCGACGATGCGCCGGTGCTGGCGGGCGACATCGCCTTCAGGCTCAACGACACCTACGGCTTCCCCGTGGACCTGACCGTCGAGCTCGCCGCCGAATACGGCGTGCGCGTGGACCGCGGGGGCTTCGAGGTGGCCCTCGAGGAGCAGCGCCAACGATCGCGCTCGGGCCGCAAGGCGGACCTCGCCCGCCAGGCCGAGCTGACCCAGCTGTACGACGACATCGCCCGGGCGACCGGTGAGACGACCTTCCTGGGGTACGAGTCCACGACCGCGGACGGCAGGGTCGCCGCCATCCTGCGCGACGGTACGAGCTACCAGGAGCTGGAAGCCCGCCCGGAGGCGGAGCTGCGGGTCGAGGCCGCGGCTGCCGCCGAGCTGGTGCTCGATCGGACGCCGTTCTACGCCGAGCGCGGCGGCCAGGTCGGCGACCAGGGGGAGATCCGCGACGCGGCCACCGATGCGCTGCTGTTCACGGTCGAGGACACCCAGCGTCCGGTCGGCGGGCTCATCGTGCACCGCGGCACGCTGCACGGCCGCATCGCGGTGGGCCAGCCGGTGCGCGCGGTGGTGGACCCGGTCCGGCGTGCCCGGACCATGCGCAACCACACTGGGACCCACCTGCTCCATCGGGCCATCCGCAACGTCATCGGACCCGGCGCCAAGCAGGCGGGCTCGCTCGTCGCGCCGGGCTACCTGCGCTTCGACTATCCGTTCGACCGCGCGCTGACCGACGCCGAGCGGCGCGCCATCGAGGCGGAGGTGCGCGGAACCGTGCGGGAGGACCTGCCGGTCACGGTGGCCTACATGCCCTACCAGGAGGCCATCGACGGCGGGGCGGATGCCTTCTTCGACGAGAGATACACCGAGACCGTGCGCACGGTCCGCGTGGAGGGCTACCCCTCGTTCGAGCTGTGCGGCGGCACCCATTGCCGCGCGTCGGGGCAGGTGGGCGGTTTCGTCATCACCTCGGACCGGTCCATCGGCTCGGGGATGCGCCGTATCGAGGCGCTCACGGGTGACGCCGCGGACGCCTGGTTCGAGGCACACCGCGAAACGATCGAGGAGGCCGCCAGCCGCGCCGGGGCCCAGACCCCCAACAGCCTGCCCAACCGCATCGACGAGCTCCTTGCGCGCATCAAGGACCTCGAGAAGCGGTTGCGCGCCGGGGTCGCGGGAGGGGTGCCCCGGCCCGCCGACGCGGCCAAGGGAGCCATGCGCATCGGTGATGTGCCCGTGGTGACCATGGCTGCGCCCTTCGCGAGCATGGACGAGCTCAAGGCGTACGCGAGGGATGTCCGGAGCGCGCTCGGGTCGGGCATCATCGCGCTCGTGCTGGACGACGACGCGCCCCAGGTCTGGGTGACCGTCAGCGACGACCTCGTCGCGCGGGCCGTCTCTGCCGCCGACCTGGTCGCCGCCGCGATGGGTCCCCTCAAGGGACGGGGTGGCGGACGACCCAACATGGCGCAGGGCAAGGGCGAGCACCGCCACGAGATCGAGGCCGCGCTGGACGCCATCCGCGCCCGCGTGGCCGGCTAGCCGACGCACGGGGGGTCCCAGCGCCGCATGTCGCTCCTGCGCCGGCTCCGTGGCCGCGAGGACCCGCGTGCGCCGGGCATGGCGACGTCGCTGGACGTCGGCACGGAGTACGTCAAGGCGCTCGTGTTCCGCATCGGCGAGGGGTCGGGCACCGTGCTGGGGGCCGGACGCCACCGCCAGGGCCTTGGGCAGATGCAGGCGGCCACGGTGACCGACATCGGCGGTGTCGTCGAGAACTGCCGGGCCGCCCTCAAGGAGGCGGAGACGAGCGCCGGCATCCACCCGACACAGGTCATCATCGGCATCGCCGGCGAGCTCGTGAAGGGCTTCACGACCAGCCACAGCCAGGAGCGCAAGCGCTCGGACACCGCCATCTCGCGAGCCGAGCTGGACAAGCTCATCGAGGGCGTGCAACGAGAGGCGCTCCTGGAAGCCGAGCGCTCCATCACCTGGGAGACCGGTCTGCCGTCCGTGGATGTGCGCCTGGTGCATGCGGCCGTGGTGGGCGCGACCATCGATGGCTATCCGGTCAACAACCCCGTGGGCTTCAAGGGCCGCCACGTGCGCATCGGCGTGTTCAACGCGTTCGCGCCCCTGGTCCACCTAGGGGCGCTCCAGACGGTCGCCCGGCGCCTCGACCGGCAGCTGCTGGCCATCGTCGCTGAGCCCTACGCGGTCGCCAGGTGCATCAGCACCGAGGAGCTGGGAGCCGCGGGCGCCCTGTTCGTGGACGTCGGTGGCGGCACGACCGATGTGGCGCTCGTGCGCCAGGGGGGCGTCGAGAGCACCCGCATGTTCGCGCTGGGCGGCCGGGCGTTCACCAAGTCGCTCTCGGACCGCCTCGAGGTGTCGTTCGAGGACGCGGAGCGGATCAAGATCGCGTACGCGACGGGGCAGGAGGTGGAGCGCCCCGACCAGGTGGCGGCGATCATCGCCGAGGACGTCGCGGTGTGGGCGGCAGGCATGGAGCTGGTGCTCGAGGAGTTCGGCCGGCACGGGCAGCTCCCGGCGCGCATCGAGCTGTGCGGCGGCGGCTCGCACCTGCCGCAGCTGGCCGGAGCGCTCCGCGACCCGGCGTTCGCGAGCGACCTGCCGTTCGTGCGGCCACCCAGCATCGGGGTCATCGACCCGGGCCAGGTGCGGTCCCTCGAGGACCGCACGGGCAAGCTCACCGACCAACAGGACGTGACGCCCATGGCGCTCGCGGTGCAGGCCATCGAGCTGACCGGCCCCGAGGAGCCGCTCGACGCAGCGCTCAAGCGGGTCCTGCGGAGCATGCGCGTCTGAGCCCGTCGCAACCGGTGCGCGCACGCACCGCATCACCGCCCGCCTGTCGATCGGCCGCGCGTCACCCGTCTCGCCGGGCTGCGTCACACTCTCCGCGATGAGCGTCTGGTACCTGGAGCTGGACGACGAGATCACCGACGCCGTCGCGCGGTTGCGCGCGGCCAAGGACGATCGTGTCGTCTTCGTCGTCCCGGCGGGCTCGCGCATCGGCACCGGGCGCATCAACTTCCGGCTGCTGGCGCGCGAGGCGGTGTCGCGCGACCTGAAGATCGCGCTCGTGAGCGGTGACGCCCAGGTGCGGGCGCTCGCGGCGTCGGCCGGGCTCCCCGTGTACGCCAGCGTGGGGGACTCCGAGCGCGGCGCGGCGAGCGAGGGACCGCTCCGACTCGACGTCACCGAGGCACCGGACGAGGGGACCGACGCCACGGCGACCAAGACCACCGCGCCGGGTCCCGGGGCCGGCGCGCGGACCGCTGGGTCGAGACCGGTGCGCCGGCCCCGCTCGCGCCGACGCAAGGCAGCCATGGCCGGTGGCGCCCTGGCGCTCATCGCCGTCGTCGGCGGCGGCACCGTGCTGACGCTCTACCGCTCGGTGCCCACCGCGATGATCCAGCTGGCGCTCGCACCGCGAGCGCTGGGGCACGTGCCCATCGCCATCGCCATCTCGGCATCGACGCCCACCGACCCCGAGACCGGCACCATCCAGGGACAGCTGGCGCCCGTGACGGTGCGGGCGTCGGCGGTCGTCACGGCCACGAACCTGCTGCCGCTGGGCGATCGCGCCCGGGGGACCGTGACCTTCACCAACTCCAGCCAGGTGCCGGTGCCCGTGCCCGATCTGACCGAGGTCGCCACCCAGGACGGGGTCGTGTTCCGGACCCAGGAATCGATCCTGGCCATCCCACCCGGGGGCACCGAGTCGGTCGAGATCCGAGCCGCCGAGCAGGGGACCGAGGGCAACGTGGACGCCGGGACGATCACCGTCATCGTGAGCCCGGACCTCCAGGCCCAGCTCGGGGCCGGCGGTGGCGTGACCAACCCCGAGCCGACGACGGACGGCACGACCGCGGACACCCCCGTGTTCAGCCAGGCCGACTACGACCGCGCCGTGGACCAGCTGACCGAGAACCTCACCGCGAGCCTCGCCACCGCGATCCCGGAGCCGCAGGAGGGAGTCATCGCGTATCCCGGCACGGCACAGCAGGCCGGCGTGGTGGTCGTGGACCAGGATCCACCATCGGTCGTGGGCAGCGTCGGCCCGGAGACCACGCTCACCGGCAGCCTCGCCGCCAACGTGCTCACGGCATCCGAGGCGCAGATCGACCAGGTCGCGCATCGGATGCTGGCAGCCGCAGCGGCACCCGATTCGGTCGTCCCGGGAGCGGTCATCACCCTCGGCGAGCCCATCGTCGCTGATGGCCGGGCGACCTATGACGCGAGCGGCGACGCACTCGTGTACGGCCTCCAGGTGCGGCTGGCGGAGCTGCAGGAGGAGGTCCGTTCGAAGACGATCGAGGAAGCACAGCGCATACTGGGCAGGCATGGCACCGCGACCATCACGCTGTCGCCCGATTTCCTGCCGGCCCTCCCCGACGATCCGAGCCGCATCGAGATCCGGACGGGCCCGCCAGCCCCAGGAGCCACACCCATCCCCATGAGCAGCCCCGCGCCGAGCAGCGGCCCCACGACGAGCCCCGCACCATCGGGTGCGCCTGTCGCGACGGGCGCACCCGCGTCGGGGACGCCGGCTCCGTCCATCGCACCGGTGCCGTCCGCGTGACGTCGCTGCTGGGCGTGGACCTCGGACAGCGCCGCATCGGTCTCGCGGTCGGCGACCCGGGGACCGGCGTCGCGCGCCCGCTGCGGACGATCACGCGCAGGGACCACGCCGGGGACATCTCGACACTGGGCTCGCTGGTCCGCGAGCACGACATCATCGGCCTGGTCGTGGGCCTGCCGCTGTCCAGCGATGGCACCGAGGGTGAGCAGGCCGCTCGCACCCGGGAGTGGGCGGATGTCGTCGCGCCGGCGCTGGGCCTGCCGGTGACCTGGCAGGACGAGCGCTACACCAGCATCAGCGCCGAGGCGCGCATCGGGGGGCCCGGCCGAGGGCGCGCCGGTGGACCCCCCTCGAACGCCCGCCTGCGCGGCTGGCGCGCACGGGTCGATCGGGAGGCGGCGACCGCCATCCTCCAGGCCGCGCTGGATACCCATCGGCGGGGCGCCGGAAGCGGGGAGCCCGTCGCGTGACGTGGACCGGTCGCGACCCCCAGCTCAGCGAGCCCATGCCCGTCACCAACGGCTACCGGCAGGGCAGCGTCAACGGCGCGCGCGTGCGGGGACTGGAGCGGGCGCCCCGTCGGGGTCCCTGGCGAGGCCTCGCATTCCTCGCGCTGCTGATGGTGGTCGTCTTCGTGGGTGGCGTCCTGTTCGCCGGGCCGCGCCTCGAGGATGCCGCGTTCGACCTGGCGCGCTCCAATCCCCAGCTCATGCGCATGCCGATGGTCCCGGGGATCGTGCAGGAGCGCCTCGGCGATCGGCTGGAGCAGCCCGCGGGTGACCGCGCCATCCCGGTCAAGTTCACCGTGGACGCGGGTCAGAACGTCAGCGAGATCGGTGGCAAGCTCCAGGCCGCGGGCCTGCTCCTCGAGCCGCTGGCCTTCAGCTACCTCGCCGTCACCCAGGGTGTGGACGACCAGATCCATACCGGGACCTTCAACCTCGATCCGACCATGACCCCGCAGCAGCTCCTGGACCGACTGCTGCAGCCACCCGGCCCGGAGACCACGAAGGTGTTCGTGCCCGTCCGCTCGGGTCTGCGCATCGAGCAGGTCACGGCCTTGCTGCAGACGATCCCGAAGCTGGGCTTCAATCCCGAGGAGTTCTACCAGCTCGCGATGCGCCCGCCGTCCTGGGTCCGCCAGGAGTTCCCGTGGCTCCGTGTCCTGCCCGAGGGCCGCAGCCTCGAAGGCTTCCTTGGCGCGGACTCGAACCTCGCCATCGACTCCGACCTCTCGGCGGAAGGCTTCCTTCGGCTCCTGCTGGCCGACTGGGAGAAGGACATCGGGCCACCCGTCATCGAGGAGATCGAGGACCGCGGCAAGGACTTCTACGAGGTCCTCACGCTCGCGAGCATCATCGAGCGTGAGACGAACCTGCCTCGCGAGCGCAGGCTGGTCGCCGGCGTGTACGAGAACCGCAAGCAGTTCCGCGGCGGGACCGCGGGCCTGCTCCAGGCGGATCCCACGGTGTCATACGCCGTGGACACCGACAGGTTGGCCAAGCTCCGGCGCGAAGGCAAGTTCGACAAATGGAAGGAGTACACCTTCTGGCGAGCGGTCACGAAGCAGTCTCGCCGCAAGGTCTCCGAGGGCATGCGGAGCTACCAGACCTACCAGAACCCCGGCCTGCCCGATGGCCCGATCGACTCGCCCACGCTCCCCTCGATCCTGGCGGCGGCCCGTCCCGACACGAGCGACGGATACCACTTCTTCGTCGCGTGCAAGGGCGCGAAGAGCCACAAGTTCGCCAAGACCCTCGCCCAGCACCAGCGCAACGTCGATCGATGCGGCGACTGATGCCGGAGCGCTGCCACTCGTCCGTGGGTGACTGACCTCCCGGTCGCCGAGCGCCAGGGGCCCTCGGTCCCGGATGTGGCACGCTGGCTGGCGGCCGACGCCGCGGCCCGCCCGGTCCGTCTCGCACGGCTCCGCGAGCGCCTCGACCGCGAGGGCGTCCACGCCTGGTTCGGCACGCGGCGCGAGGACATCCGCTACCTCACCGGGTTCGCGCTCGCGGAGGGTGAGGAGAAGGTCGCCGGTGTCTCGGGACAGACGCTCATCTCGGCCGACGAGACCGTGGTCCTCGCCGACTCGCGCTACCGGGCGCAGGCGCACGATGAGGCGCCCGAGGCCCGCATCGAGGACGTGTACGGCGATCTCGCCGAGCGCTGGCCGGAGCTGCTGGCGAGCCTTCGAGCCATCGGTGTTGCCGGGGGTGCCGCACCAGGGGGTGTCCGGCGGCTCGCCGTGGATGCCGCGTCGGTGAGCCACGGGACCTGGGAGCGGCTCCGGCTCGCGTCACCCGACATCGAGCTCGTGCCGGCGGGGGACTGGGTCGCCGAGATGCGCGCGACCAAGGAGCCGGCGGAGCTGGAGCGGGTCGCGGCGTCGTGCCTGGTGGCCGACCGGGCGCTGGAACGGCTGTCGTCATCCATCCGGCCCGGCGTGACCGAGCGAGAGCTCGCCCTCGAGCTCGAGTGGATCATCCGCACCAGCGGGGCCGAAGCCCTCGCGTTCGACGTCGCGTGCCTCTCGGGGCCCCGCGCGGCGTTGCCGCATGGGTCTCCCTCCGACCGCACGATCGCGGCCGGCGAGGTGCTCCTGTTCGACTTCGGCGCGCAGGTGGCGGGCTATCGCTCGGACATGACACGGACCCTGTTCGTGGGCGAGCCCATCGATCGGGATGAGCGGCTCTACCGGCTCGTGTCCGAGGCGCAGGAGGCTGCCTTCGAGCTGCTCTCGACGACGGTCGGGTCCGGCCCCGAGGGCGCGGACTCGCTCACGCCGAGGATGGTGGACGCGGCGGCGCGGGGCGTCATCGAGGCTGCGGGCAAGGGCGAGCTCTTCGGGCACGGCCTGGGCCATGGCATCGGCCTCGCGACCCACGAGGCCCCGTTCCTCGGCCGACGGGCGGCCGACGTGCCGCTACCGTTCCCGACCGTGTTCAGCGTCGAGCCCGGGGTCTATCTCGACGGTGAGACCGGGATCCGGATCGAGGACCTCGTGGTCTACGACCCCGGAGCCGCGCGCTGCGAGCGCTTGACCGGGTTCCCGCGCGGGGTCACCGTCGTCGGCGCCTGAGCGGGCCGCTCCGGTACACTCTCGGCCACTCACGGACAGCGGCAGCAGGCCAGCCCGGCCGCCCGTGTCCGGCACCATCGGAGCGTCCGTCCATCGGAGCCGCCTCCGGCACCGAGGAGCGTTGCAGGCATGATCTCCACCGGGGACCTCAAGAAGGGTGTGGCCATCGAGCTCGACGGCGAGCTCTGGCAGATCCTCGACTACAACCACATCAAGATGGGTCGCGGTTCGGCCCAGGTGCGCATCAAGCTCCGCAACATCCGGCGCGGGCAGACCGTCGAGCGGACCTTCCAGGCGGG
>JBEVIK010000017.1:0-5670 GCA_040510715.1 Candidatus Limnocylindrales bacterium | reverse complement strand
GCCTGGGCGAGCTGCGCCCGGTCGTTGATGCCCATGAGCGAGCCGTCATCGGGCAGCAGGAGCGCCGCCACCGGCATGTCGTCGGCGACCGCGAGGTCCACGAGCGCGGTGAGGTACAGCTCGCCCGTCGCGGGCGATGGCGCGACCAGCGGCAGGTGGCGTCGGAGCCAGCGCGCGTCGAACGCGTAGATCCCCGCGTTGATCTCGCTGAGCTCCAGCTCGTCCTCGCTCGCGTCGCGCTCCTCGACGATGGCGCGCACGAAGCCGTCCTCGTCGCGTACCACGCGCCCGAGACCCGTGGGGTCCAGGGAGTCGACCGACACCAGGGCGATCGCGGCATCGACCTCGCGCCGCACCTCGAGGAGGGCCGTCACGAGATCCGCGGCGAGCAGCGGCACATCGCCACTCAGCACGACCATCTCGTCGGCGTCGTCGGGCAGGATCGCGAGGGCCGCTCGCACCGCATCCGCGGTGCCGCGCGGCTCGTCCTGGACCGCGAACTCGGCACGTTCGGCGAAGACCTCGCGCACCTGGTCGGTTGCCGGCGAGATGACCACGAGCGGCCGCCGGCCGGTCGCCGTGGTCGCGGCGTCGATGACGTAGCCCAGCATGGGCACGCCACACACGGGGTGGAGGACCTTGGGCAGGCGCGACCGCATCCGCGTGCCGAGACCCGCGGCAAGGATGACCGCGACGGGGTCAGGTCGGGAGACGCTGGTCACGGCGCGGCCGTGCCAGCGCAGATCGATGGAGGTTGGCTGCCCATGAAGTGCCGAGACTGTACGGGTGGCGTCGTCAGGGTGTCAAACGTGCGAGCCGGGTGGTCGCCCGGGAGGCACCCCTCGTGACCTCGAACGCCGCGGAGGCGCCCGGGACGCTGACCGCGTAGTCCCCCAGGAAGCCGCGCACCCTGACGCGGCCCCCCGCATCGGTCCGCATCGCGGTGGGCCCGAGCCACCAGTCGCCCCGGACGAGGTCGCGCAGGGCCTCATACGAGGGCTTGGGTGTGCCGTCGCGCCGGACCAGCCCAACGGGCGCCCCGAGCCAGGCGCCCGAGTCGGTGAGTCCCCAGTACGTGATGGCACCCACGGCGGGATGACCCACCAGGGTGCGGTAGTGGCGCACGACCTGGTCGGCCTGTCGCTCCTCCCCGACCGGGGTCGAGGGCCAGTCCGCGATGCGGTAGTCGTTGAGGTCCACGACCTCCGCCGGCATCAGGTGCCCCGAGACGAGCGACGTCTCGGTCATGTGGATGGGCAGCCCGTATCGCCCGAAGCGGTCGAGCACCCCGATGGTCCACTCCTCGCCCCGGTAGCCCTGGTGCATGTGGGTCTGGAGCCCGATGGCATCGATCCGGATGCCCGCCTCGAGGACACCCTCGATGAGGCACTCGTAGGCGGCCGACAGGTCGAAGTCGTTGAGCACGAGCGTCGCGCGCGGGTTCGCGGCGCGTGCCTCGTCGAACGCGAGGCGGATCATGTGGATTCGGCCGCGCGCCCGCGCGAGGGGCGTGATGGCGTTCGCCCCGTTGTCGAACAGGGGCATGATGACCGCCTCGTTGATGGCGTCCCACGCATCGATGACCCCCGCGAAGCGCGACACGACATCGCGCACCCGGGTGCGCAGCAGTCGCTCCACCTCCTCGAGGGGCAGCCCCAAGAGCCAGTCGGGCTGGACCGTGTGCCACACGAGCGGGTGCCCCTTGAGCCGGACGCCACGCTCGGCGAGCCACTCCGCGGCGCGTCGTACGCGGTCGGTGTCGGGGGCGCCCCGGACGGGCTCGTAGCGTCCCCAGTAGAACGGCAGCGTCGCCGTGTCGAACAGCTCCAGCCAGAGGTCCGCGTACCGCTCGAGGTCCAGCGCGGCGTCGGCGCCGAAGCCCTCGACCCCGGCGGTGGCCGCGGGATCGGGCCCGCCCACCATCCGCACCAGGTCGAACGCGATGTTGCCGAACGCGAACGCGTGCCGTCGTTGCTGCACGGTCACGCTCGCGTCGGCGAGCGGCGTGCCATCGGGATCGAGCAGCGTCAGCTCGACCTCGCCGTATCGATGCTCCACGCTCGGGAGCGCCGTCGCGCCCGGATCAGCCCGCGGTCGGGCGGACCGCGATGGCCTCGATCTCGACCACGAAGTCGCCGGCCATCCCCTTCACCGCGACCGTCGATCGGGCCGGGTACGGCTCCGGGAAGAACCGGGCATAGACGGCGTTGAACGCCTGGAAGTCGGCCATGTCGGTCAGGAAGCAGAGCGTTTTGACGACATCGGCATAGCCCAGGCCAGCCGCCTCGAGCACGTTGCCGAGGTTGGTGAGCGCGCGCTCCGTCTGCGCTTCGACGCCCCCCTCGACCATCTGCCCGGTGGCCGGATCGAGGCCCACCTGGCCCGCGCAGAACACGATGCTGCCGGTGTCGATGGCCTGGCTGTACGGCCCCAGGGCCGCGGGCGCACCGCTGGTGCTGATGCGTGTCTTGCTCATGTCCCCTCCTCCACGCTGACGACATCCGGAGGATACGGGGTCCCCGACGCGGATGCCTCGATCCAGGCACCCGACAGCCCGTCCGGCAGGTCCTCCCTGAGCGCCCGGGCCGCCTGGCACGCCTCGGCCGGATCGCGGTACATCGCGAACAGCGTGGACCCCGAGCCGCTCATCAGGACGGGACGCGCCAGCGATGCCTCGAGAAGGCCGCGGCACGCGTCCATGCGCGGCTCGACCGCGACCGCCGCGGTCCACAGGTCATTGGCATCCCGCAGGCGTGCGGCGAGACCGACCACGGTCCCGGGGCTCGCGCCGGCCCGCAGCTCTGCAGCGAGGTCGTCGATGGCGGAGTCCACCGGGCTGCCGGGCCCGCGGGGGTGGATGCGATCCCAGGCGCCGAACACGCGACCGGTGGCGAGGCCGATGGCGGGCCGGACCAGCAGCACGCCCAGCGGCTCGATGGGCGGCGGCAAGGGCTCGAGCGTGTCGCCGACACCGGACACCACCGCCGCGCCGACCGCCTCCACGAAGAACGCCACGTCCGAGCCGATCGACGCGACAAGGGACCTCGGCGGCATGTCGGCGAACGCCGCGGGGGAACGACGGGCGAGCAGGCGCAGCACGGCCGCGGCATCCGAGCTGCCACCCGCCAGCCCCGCCTCCATCGGGATCCGCTTCCGCAGGTGGATCGACACCGGCCCGATCCCCTCCATCCGCTCGCGGCACGCAGCGACCGCGGCCAGGGCCAGGTTCCCCTCGATGGGGCAGTCGGGGTCGCCCTCGACCACGAGGGAATCGGCCGGGCCCGCTACAGCCCTCAGGGTCACCTCGTCGGCGAGGTCGAGCCGCAGGAACACCGATCGCAGCTCGTGATAGCCATCGGGCCGGCGCGCCGTGATGCTCAGCCCCAGGTTGACCTTCGCGGGCGCGCTCGTGCGGAGCGCGGGCACGACACCGCCACTCACGGCAGCGGACCCAGCTCGGCACCGAGGGCGAGCCACTCCTCCACCGAGAGGGTCTGGGGGCGGCGGTCGGCCGCGATGCCGACCGCCTGGAGCGCGCCGTCCAACCGGTCGCGGCCCACCCGGGGGAGCAGTCGCGGCACCACCTTGTGGAGCAACTTGCGACCCACCCGGAAACCCGCCAGGACGAGACGCCACAGGTCGTCCTCGGCGACGGCGTCGAGGCGCCGCGGGATGGTCTCGCCGGTGAGCACCGCGGAGTCCACGGATGGTGCCGGCTCGAATGCCGCGGCGGGAACGACGCGCGCGACACGGAGGCGCGCGTGGTACTGCGCGAACACCGAGAGGTAGCTCATGGCGCCCGGTGGTGCGGCGATCCGCTCGGCGACCTCGCGCTGGAGCATCAGCGTCAGGCGGCGCGGGCGTGGCTCATGCCCCAACACGCGATGGAGCACGGGGCTGGTCACGTGATACGGCACGTTGGCGACCAGGTCCCAGTCGCCCGCCACCAGGTCATCGAGGTCCTGGTCGAGGAAGTCGCCCTCGACCAGTCGAAGCCCGTCCTGGCCCTCGAATCGGGTGGTGAGGTGGGCATACAGCCGTTCGTCGAGCTCCACCGCGGTGACCCGGGCCCCTGCACGCAGGAGCGCCGCCGTCAGGATCCCGATGCCGGGTCCGATCTCGAGCACCGGGTGCTCCGGCCCCGCCCCCGACGCCTCGATGATGGCCTCGAGCACCGTGCCATCGACGAGGTGGTTCTGGCTCAACCGCTTCCGGGCACGCAGGCCGTGACGCCGCAGGTAGCGCTCCACGGTCTCCGGGCCGAGGTGCGCCGGATCGAGCTCGTCGAGGGGGCCGCCGGCCCCCTGGGCCGCGGCGCGGCTCGTCATGCTCCCGGCTGGGCGAGCTTCCACGAGGGCCGCGCCTCGACATCGCGGTCCGCCCGCGTGCCGGCAAGGAAGCGCTGGTAGCCCGCGGCGCCGATCATCGCCCCATTGTCGGTGCACAGCGCGGGACGAGGCACCACCACGGGCACCCCCAGCGCCTGCGCACCCGAGGCGATGCGCTCGCGCAGCACCCGGTTGGCCGCGACCCCGCCGCCCACGACCACGGTCCGCGCACCGACCGCGGTGGCCGCGCGGAGGGTCTTGGTGGCGAGGACGTCGATGACCGACTCCTGGAATGCCCACGCGATCTCGGCCACGGTCTCCGCGGGCAGGCGGCCGCCATCGGGCTCCTCGGGGTCGTCGAGGGCGCCCGTCGCGCGGAGCTCGTCGGTGACCATCCTGCGGACCGCGGTCTTGAGGCCGCTGAAGCTGAAATCGCCCGAGTCGCCCATCCATGCCCGTGGCAGGCGCCGGTCGTGGCGCGTGGCCCCGGCGGCCGCGGCCATGATCGACGGCCCGCCGGGATACGGCAGGCCGAGCAGGCGGCCCACCTTGTCGAACGCCTCGCCCGCCGCGTCGTCCACCGTCTGGCCCAGCAGGCGATAGCCGAGCTCGTCGGTCTGCTCCACGAGGAAGGTGTGGCCACCGCTGACCACGAGCGCCACCAGGGGCAGCTCGGGGGTGGGTCGCTCCGGCTCGTCGGGATCGAGCAGCCACGCGGCGCGGATGTGGCCCTCGAGGTGGTTGACCGGCACGAGCGGGAGCCCGGTGTCCCAGGCGAGCGTCCGGGCCATGGTGATGCCCACCAGCAGCGAGCCAGCCAGCCCGGGACCCTGGGTGACCGCGATGCCGTCGAGGTCGCGCAGGTCGGCGACGCCCGCCGCGGCGCAGGCCTCCTCGAGCACGGGCACCATCCAGCGCAGGTGGGCGCGCGCCGCGACCTCGGGCACGATCCCCCCGGTCCGCGCGTGCAGCGCGACCTGGCTCGCGACCACGTTGGAGCGGATCCGGCGGCCATCGCTGATGACGGCGACCGACGTCTCGTCGCAGGAGGACTCGATGGCCAGCAGGGTGACGCTCACGTCGGGCCCGTCGCCGTGGAGGGCCGGCCGGGCCGGTGGGCGCCGTACCGCTCGGCCATCTCGGCCATCCGCTGGCGCATATGCGTGCCGCCGAGCGGCTCGGTGGTCATGATCAGCGCGTCCTCGCCATTGTCGGAGTAGTTGCGCGGCCGCACGCCGACCGGCCTGAACCCGAAGCGCCCGTACAGCATGCGTGCAGCCTCGTTCGAGAGACGGACCTAGAGCGTCGAGACACGCGCGCCAAGGTGGATGGAGAGCTCCAT
>JBEVIK010000016.1:0-4769 GCA_040510715.1 Candidatus Limnocylindrales bacterium | reverse complement strand
GCGGCGGGGCCGTGGGCTCCGGCGTGGGCGGCACGGTCGGCTCCGGCGTGGGCTCAGGTGTCGGCGGCGCGGTCGGCTCCGGCGTGGGCTCAGGGGTGGGCGGGGCCGTGGGCTCGGCCGTGGGCTCCGGTGTGGGCGGCGCGGTCGGCTCCGGTGTGGGCTCCGGCGTGGGCTCCGGTGTCGGCGGGTGCGTGGGCTCCGGTGTCGGCGGCGCGGTCGGCTCCGGCGTGGGCTCCGCCGTGGGCGGCACGGTCGGCTCCGGCGTGGGCTCCGCCGTGGGCGGCACGGTCGGCTCCGGCGTGGGCTCCGCCGTGGGCTCCGGCGTGGGGCTCGTCACGACCGCGCCGGTCGCGACGACGGTCGCCTCCGGCGATGCGGTCGGGCTCGGACCGACGGACTCGGACGGAATAGGCTCGTCCGTGGGCTCGGGCGTGGGGCCAGGAGCCAGCAGGCCGTCGGACCCGAACAGGGCGCCATAGGCGACGATGGCCAGGAAGACCGCGACCATGATGCCGACCCACCACTTGGACGCCGGGTCGTCGATCTTGGGCGTGTCGTCGGCGCCTCCCGACGCTGCGGGGCGGGCTCCGGGCGCGACCGGGGTGGCCGGACCCACTACTGCGGCTGCGGCTGCTGCGACGGCCTCGGTCGGCGCGGCCCCCTCATCAAGCGGCTCGTCGCCGAGATCGTCCTCGTAGTCGTCCTCGACTTCCCCGTCATCGAGGGGCTCACCCTCGAGCACCTCGTCCTCGACCGGCTCCTCGACCCCGGCATCATCGACCGCTTCGCCCTCGGCCGCTTCGCCCTCGGCCGGCGTGTCGGGACCCGTGACAGCCGCGTCCGGCGGCGTGCCTGTCTCCGGGTCCGGGCCCGTGCCGTCGTCCGGCTCGGGTCCTCGCGGCGTCTCGGCGTCGTCGGTGGTCACGCTGTCACCTCCACAGCAGCGCGAGCTGCGCCGCCTTGCTCACGAACCCGGCGCCACGGATGAGCATCGCGAGGCGTCCACGGGTCAGGCCCTCGAGCGATCCACGCACCGACGCGAGGGTGACCGTCATGTCGGACACCGCCCGGTCCGTGGCGGCCCACTGCTCGCCGAGCCGATCGATCCGGCTCGTGGCCCGATCGATGCGCGCCCGCAGCCCCGGAACGTCGCGGCGCACGACCGAAGCCTGGATCGTCAGCTCGCGGAGCGTCCGGGACGCCCCCCGGGACCACCTGATCGCGAGCAGCGACACGCCCGCGGCGACGCCCGCCACGAGGAGGGCGCACACCGCGCTGAGGACCGCGACGAGGCTGCTGGTTTCGGGATCCACCGGTCCCGGAGCATATCGCGCGCGCGGGTCACGCGTCCCGCACCGCCGGCAGGACGGCCGCCACGAGGCCTGCCGCCAGCGTCAGGAGCCCGGTCGCGGCGATGATGGTGCCGACCTGGAACGTGTCCGCGGCGATGGAGCACACCGCCATCGCCAGCGTCATCGTGCCGACGACGATGCTCGAGCGGATCGCGACGACGCGCCCCAGGTACCCCTCCGGGGTGACCTCGCCGAAGATGGTCTGGGTGGGCACGACGTAGACCAGGTTGGCGATGCCGATGGCCCCGGCAGCGACGAGCGCGATGGGCAGGTCGGAGGTGAGGCCCAGCACGGTCACTGCGATGCCCATGGACACGATGCCCGCGACCACCATGCGCCCCTTGCGCAGGCGGACGCCCACGATGCCCACCGCGAGGCCGCCGACGAGGTTGCCCACGCCGATGAACGCCTCGAGCAGCCCCCATGTCTCCACCGGCTGCATGTACCGGTCGCCGAAGACCTGCTCGACGTAGGGCAGGCTGAGCGCGATCATCGCGCCGATGCACACCTGGGCGACGGCACTCACGAGCGTGTTCTGGAGCAGCATCGGACGCGAGCGCATGACCCGCCAGCCCTCGACGAGCTCGTCGCGGAACGCGCCCAGCGCGCTGCCCACGCGTGGCGCGGCAGCACGTGCGACCGGCGGCACGACGAGCGACATGATGAGCACCGCGCTCACCACGTACGTCACCGCGTCCACCCAGAAGGCGAGCGCCAGCTCCGAGCCCACGAACGCCACGAACGCGGCCCCGATGGGATAGCCCACGATGTCGGCGAGGCTCTCCGCGGTCCACAGCGCCGAGTTCGCGGCGAGCAGGTCATCGGGCCGCACGATGCGCGGCACGACGGCCGCCCGCGCGGGCCGGAAGAACAGGCTCGCGCTCGTCACCAGCACGGCCATGGGATAGACGAGCACGATGTCGATCGCGGCGACCACGGGGATGAGCAGCACCAGCAGCGCCCGTATCAGGTCGCTCCCGACCATGACCTTCTTCTGGTCCCAGCGATCGACGAAGGTGCCCGCGATGGGCCCCAGCACGAGGTTCGGGATGGCCGCCATGAGGAACACCAGCCCCGTCGCGACATAGGAGCCGGTGACCTCGAACACGAGCAGTCCCAGCGCGAGCTGGTGGAGCCGGTCGCCGAACATGCTGATGGCCTGGCCGAGCCAGAACGCCGAGAAGCGGGCATCGCGCAGCAGGCGCAGGTACGGGTGGTCCCGGAAGCGATGGCGCCAGCCAGCGGGCAGCTCCGAGACCACGGTGATGCCGTCCGGACCGACCACCTGGTCGGGGGCCACGAGGCCGGGACCCCTGCCTCCACCGAGCATCACGGGCCGCCCGTCGAGAGCCGGCTCGGGCGCCGGCTCGGGCGAGCCGGCCCACAGGGAGAAGCCACCCGCCTGCGAGTCCGTGTCGCCACGCAGCATGGTCGCGAGCACGAACCAGCCGAGGCCGATGGAGATGGCGATGTCACCCAGGCTGATGACGTTCCGGAGGTACGGCACCGGCAGGGGTACCACGTCGCCGAACGGCCCTGCCTGGAGCAGGAACCCGGCGCCGATGTCCATCGGCAGGGCGGTGAAGAAGCGCGCGGGCGACAGATCGGCCACCGTCAGTCCGGCGGCCTCGAGGGCGGGTGGGTAGTAGGGCATCCAGCCCGCGTTCACCACCACGGCGAGCCCGTTGGCCATCACGCCGACCATCACCAGCAGCAATCCAGGCTGCGAGCGATTGAGCCACAGCACCAACGCGACCAGCGCGAAGGATGTGGCGTACAGCGGCAGCCGCAGCGCATCCGCGATCTCGACCCCCGACTCGATGAGCCATGCCGTCCCGAACCGGAGGACGAGCGCCGCGACCAGGAGCGCCAGGAACCGGACGCGGACGCTCAGGAACGAGTCCAGCCGGCCACCGGCGGCGAGACCCACGACGAGCCCCACCAGCGCGCCGATCAGCAGCACGGCGCGTACCCCGTCAGCTCGACGTAGGCCTCACCCGCGATGGGCACCCCGCCCCGCGCCGCGGTCACGACCTGCGACCCCTCCCAGTACACGACCCCCGTGGTCGCACGCGTGTCCAGCTCCTGCGCGGCGACCGTCGGCACCAGGTCGATGACGAGCGCCTCGCCGGGGAGGGTGATGCGCCATCCCGCCGGGTAGTCGGCGCCGGTGGCGGGCGACCGCCAGCGCGCGTTCACCGCCACCTCGAACGAGTCCCCCGGCAGATAGGAGACGCTGCCATCCGCACGGACGAGCGTGCCGTAGACCAGGGGGTAGCCACCCGTCGCGTCCCGCACGAGCGATAGTGTGACGTCGGTGCCGTCGGCGAGGTTGACCGCGAACCAGTCCCAGCCACCACCCCCGACCGCGATGAAGTCGCCCCACTGGTGGTCGAACCAGGCCCGACCGGCGACCGGGATGACCTCCTCGCCGAGGGTCAGCGTCCCGTCCGCATCGAGCTGCGTGCGGGAGTAGTAGTACGAGCCACCTGCGTCCCCGAAGTCCACGTAGCCGTCGCCGTCGTGGAGCACCGCATCGGTGTCACTTGGGTCCAGCGTCAGCGCCAGCCCGAAGGCCGTGCCGTCGGTCGCGTTCCCCAGCGCCGCGATCCGGTCGTGCCCGTCCGCGCCGCGCATCGTCCAGGGGGTGACACGGGGATCGGCGACGCCCGGCACGAGGTCCGATCCGACCGCGAAGTCGAAGCCGCCCCCCGCGACGGGTCGCGACACCCGCCCGCCCAGCTGGGAGCGTTGGTCGTACAGGAACCGGCCGCCGTGCTCGTCGGTGACCGCGAGGTGGGCTGCCCAGGCCACGGGGAGGTCGCCCCGCTCGGCGCGGAACACGACCAGCTCGAACCCGAAGCGTCGGCCGTCGTCGGCGACGAGATGACCCGTGTCGTACCACCACTCGGTCAATCGATCGTGCGGTCCGTCGTCCCGCGGCAGCTCCACGGGTCGCGGATCCGCCACGCGGGACGTCGCAGCCGTCGCGACCGGCGCCGGTGCCACGGACGTCGGCACGGGTCGCGCGAGGATGGGGCCTCCACACCCCGCGAGCACGAGCGCCAGGGTCGGCAGCAGGGCACGACACCGACGAACGGTGATGGTCCCCGACGCCGGCAGCGGGCTCATCCCTCGAGCACCGGTGCGTCGCCCATGCGCCGTCGCAGGACCTCGGGCATCCACCAGTTCCAGCGACCCAGCAGGCGCATCGTGGATGGCACCAGGAGCGCCCGGACCACGCTCGCGTCGAGCGCCACGGCGATGGCGACGCCAACGCCCAGCGCCTGGATGAGCACCACGTCGGCGAACGCGAACGACGCCGCGACGAGCACGACGATGGCTGCCGCGCTGGTGACGATCCTGCCGCTCCGTTCGAGGCCCCACGCGACGGCGGTCCGGTTGTCGCCCGTCGCG
>JBEVIK010000015.1:0-15320 GCA_040510715.1 Candidatus Limnocylindrales bacterium | reverse complement strand
ATCTCGTGCGTATCGAGCGCGCCAAGCGGCTGGTCATCTACCAGCTCCACGACCTGGGCCTGCCGGTGGTCGATCGGATGCAGGACCCGCTGCGCGGGCTTGCCTTCGACCTGCTGTCATCGCGCGGGCAGCCGGTGGTCACGGGTCACGCCGACGGGGTCATCACCATCGACCTCTCGGAGTCCGACGATGTCCATCGGACGATGCTCCGCGCGCAGCTCGACGAGCCGTACCGGACGGTGGTCGGGCATATCCGCCACGAGATCGGCCATTACTACTGGATGGTGCTGGTGGAGCACGGGGTGGGGCTCGAGTCGTTCCGCGAGACGTTCGGCGACGAGCGTGCGTCCTATGAGCAGGCCGTCGCACGGCACTACCGCGAGGGTCCACCGTCCGACTGGCGCGAGACCCGCGTGAGCGCCTACGCCTCGATGCATCCCTGGGAGGACTGGGCGGAGACGTTCGCCCACTACCTGCACATCCGGGACGCGCTGCAGACCGCGGCAGCCTGGGGCATCGCCATCGCCGGTCCGGCCGGCGACCCGGACGCGGCGCCCGGGGTCGTGCCCATGGACACCGTCGAGGTCCGGTCGTTCGCCGACGTGGTCCGCGACTGGCGGGTGGTCAGCGGCGCGCTCAACGCGCTCAACCGGTCGATGGGCCACGACGATCCGTATCCCTTCGATCTGCCCGACCCGGTCATCGACCGCCTCGAGCTGGTGCACCGGCTCGTGGTCGGCGCAGCCGGCCGGGGCTGATCCGTGACCCGTCAGATGCCCAGCACCGAGCGCCGGACGGCGTCGCTCGCGAGGAGCTCGTCGCTCGTGCCGGCCAGCACGATGCGCCCTTCGGCCAGGAGGTAGCCGCGGGTCGATACCTCGAGCGCACGCCGCACGTTCTGCTCCACGAGCAGGATCCCCACGCCCGAGGCGTTGATGACCCGGATGACCTCGAACAGGCCGTCCACCACGATGGGCGCGAGGCCCAGGGAGGGCTCGTCGAGCAGCAGCAGCCGCGGCTGCGCCATGAGCGCTCGCCCGATGGCCAGCATCTGCTGCTCGCCCCCCGACAGGCTGCCCGCGCGCTGGGTCCCCCGGTCCCGGAGCCTCGGGAACAGCTCGTGCACCCAGCGGATGGTCGCGTCGCGCTGGGCGCGCGCCTCCGGCCGGTAGGCGCCCAGCTCGAGGTTGTCGCGGACGGTGAGGTCCGGGAAGATCCGGCGACCCTCGGGCACGACCGCGATCCCCTGCCGGCACACCTGGTGGGCCGCGATGCGGGTCACCTCCCGCCCGTCCATCAGGATGCCGCCGCCGACCGCGCGATGCAGCCCTGCGAGGGTGTTCACGAGCGTGGACTTGCCGGCGCCATTGGGGCCCACGATGGACACGATCTCGCCGTCGGCCACGTCGATCGAGACCCCGTCGAGCGCGCGGGCATCCCCGTAGCGGACATCGAGCTCGCGGACCTCAAGCACCGGCGGCCAGCCCTTCGGCGTTCGCGCCCGGGGTCCCCGCGGCGACGTCGGCCGCGGCCGAGCCCAGGTACGCGGCCACCACGCTCGGGTCGCGCATGACCTCGCCCGGAGCCCCCTGCGCGAGCACCCGCCCCTGGTCGAGCACCACCACCCGCGTCGCGAGCTGGTTGACCACGCGCAGCAGGTGCTCCACGAGGACGATGGTCACGCCACTGGCATGGATGCGGCGCACGACCCGGACCGCCGCGTCCACCTCGACCGGGCTGAGTCCCGCGAGGGCCTCGTCGAGCAGCAGCACCCGGGGTCGTGTGGCGAGCGCCCGTGCCATCTCCAGCAGCTGGCGCTCGTGCAGGTTGATCCCGGAGGGCCTCGCACCGGCCAGGTGGCCCAGGCCCACCAGGTCGAGGTGCTCCAGTGCCGCCCGTCGCGCCGCCGCGAGTGGCAGCGGCGCGCGTCCGAACATGATGGCCAGCGCGACATTGTCCCGGACGGTCATCGACTCGAACGGGCGCGGGATCTGATACGTGCGCGCCACGCCCAGGTGGCTGACCCGGTGGGGCGGTATGCCGGCCACGTCCGAACCGGCGATGCGGAGCGTGCCGGCACTCGGCCGGTACGCGCCCGACACGAGGTTCACGAGCGTGGTCTTGCCCGACCCGTTAGGCCCCACGAGTCCCACCAGCTCGCCCTCGGCGACGCGCAGGGTCACGCCGCGAAGCGCCTGGATGCCCCCGAAGGTCCTCGCGACATCCGACGCCTCGATGATGGGACCGCTCGATGCCTGCCCGGACGGCGCCAGGCCCGCCATCCCCGGGTCGCCCTCGCCGGCAGCGACGGTCGGCTCGTCGTCCATCAACCGGGTCACCTCGCGCGCGATCCTGCGCCGCGGCACCGGCAGGAACGACACGGCGGCACCCGCCACCATCGCCACCGCCAGCCAGTCGAGCGGCGTCCCCCAGGCGGAGGAGATGGCGAGGGCCGCGAACGTCGCGATGGATGCGGCGATCACGGCGAGCGGTCGCACCGCGATGCGCGCCATGAGGCCCTCCGGCGCGAGCAGCACTAGCGCGACGAGCACCATGCCCAGCACGATGAGGCTGAGGCCCTCGAAGCCACCGGCCGCCAGCCGGTTCTGGAGCGTGAAGATGACCACCGCGCCCAGGGTCGGGCCGAGCCAGTGGTACCTGCCGCCGAGCACGCTCATGACGATCACGAAGAGGGGCACGGTGAGGCCGAACACGCCCTCGACGGTCAGGAACCCGACCTGCAGCGCGAACACGCAGCCGGCCAGACCCCCGATGGCGCCGGTCGCCGCGATGGCCAGCATCTTCAGCCGGAACGTGGGCACGCCCAGTCCTTCCGCGACGGGCTCCGCGTCCCGGATCGCGAACAGCCCCCAGCCCATGCGCGAGTGCTGGATCGCGTACGCCACCCCCACGGCAAGCAACGCGATGGCGGCGCTCACGAGGTACAGGAAGGGCTGGAAGCCACCCACCAGCCGCGCCGCCGCCGGCACCGGCACCTGCACACCCTGGCCGCCATCGATCCAGGGCGTGATGCGGATGATGGGCGCCACGATGAACGGGATGGCGAGCGTCAGCAGCGCGAAGATCTCGCCGCGCAGGGAGCGCAGCCGGAAGGCGAGCCAGCCGACGAGCAGCGCCAGCCCGCCCGCGAGCACGGCGGCGACCGGGAGGGTCACGAAGAAGTCGAGCTTCTGGCGACCCATCAGCACGGCAGTCGTGTATGCGCCGACGCCGAAGAAGGCGGCCTGGCCGAAGCTGAAGTAGCCGCTGTACCCCGACAGGATGTTCCAGCTGGTGGCCTGGGCGACCCAGAACATGGCACCCGCGAGGAACACCAGGTAGAACACCGGCACGCCGAGCGCATCCTGGACCCACGGAACGGCCGCGAGCACGACCGCCACCGCCAGGAAGCCCAGCACCGGTCGCCCGCGCATCGTCAGCGCACCCGGCGCGCGAACAGGCCCTGGGGCCGGAACAGGAGCGCCACCACGATCGCGGAGAACACCACGAGCGGTGTCGCCACCGGTGACCACAGGCTCACGAGGCCGGCCACCGCCATCACGGCCATGCCCGCGAGGAGCGTGCCCACGATGTCCCCGACACCGCCCACGATCACGATGGCGAACACGATGCCGATCCACTCGAACGCCTCGTTCGGGGTGAGCGTCCGGTCCACGGCCACGAGCGTCCCCGCCAGCGCAGCGGTGGCCCCCGCGATGCCTGCCAGGACGATGCCCAGCCGGTCGTGGTCGATGCCGAACGCGGCGGCGATCGGCCTGTCTTGTGCGAACGCGCGGAGGGCGCGGCCCGGGTAGGTGCGCGTCAGGACGCGCTGGCCGATACCGACCACCACCACGGCGACGAGGAACGCCATGAGCGTCGGTGTCGGCAGCACGAGCGGGCCGACCTCGACCGAGCCGGTCGCATACGGGTTGCTGGCAGCGTCGAGACGCCGGAAGTCGGCGCTCCACTGGTTGGTGATGAGCTGCACGATGACGATGAGCAGCCCGAAGCTGACGAGCAGCGTGTTGAACTCGGAGACACGCCGGGCCTGGAAGACCCACTGCAGGCTCGCGCCGAGGACGAACATCACCGGCGCGGTGACCACCACCGTGAGCAGCGGGTCGATGCGCAGGCTCGTGGCGAGCTCGTAGGTCAGGTACCCGCTCAGCAGGACCATCCCGAAATGGGCGAGGTTGATGACCTTGAGCATCCCCCAGCCGAGCGTCAGGCCGACCGCCATGAGCGCGAACAGGCCCCCCACGAGCGCGCCGGAGATGGCGGCCTGGAGCAGGATCACGGGTCAGCCTGCCGCCGGGATGGGATCGCGCCGCCCGGTCCCGGGCGGCGCGTTGCTCCCTGGTGCAGGGACGGGATCAGGAGGCGGGGCCCTGGATGGGTGCCGCCGCGCGTTCCTCGGGCCACACCATGACCCAGTCACCGTCCTGGATCTGCTTGATGCCCTGGGTCGTGGGCCAGTAGTTGTTGACCGCCGGATCGAAGGTCAGGTGGCCATTGAAGGTCGTATCGGCGCCACTGGCGTGGAGGGCGTCGCAGATGGCCTGCTGGTCGAGGCTGCCTGCGGCTTCGACACCCGCCTTGAGGATCTCCCACGCCGTCCATGACGCGGTGGCCTGGGTCTCGAAGGTGGTGTACGGCAGCTGGGCCGCGGCCGCGCGCGACGAGAACTCGTCCACGATCCCCTGGACGTCGGCACCCATCGACTCGAGGATGGGCGCGTTGGGCTCGAACATCGAGACCGAGAGCACGCCGTCCGCCAGCGCACCCGCTCCCAGGAGCGGACCCGGTGCCGGGAACAGGCTGAACACGAGCGGCGGCTGGTAGCCGAGCTGCTCCATCGCCTGGAGCAGTCCCAGCGTCTCGACACCGAGGCCGTTGGACACGATGAGGTCGGGCTCGGCGGCGCGCAGCTGCTGCGCGATGGAGCCCCATTCCGTGGTGCCCGGCGGGTACGGGATGTCCGCCACCACCTCGAGCCCACGCTCCTGCGCGATCGAGACCGCGCTCGGGTCCTCCACGTCGGGCTGGCCATGCGAGATGAAGTCGGTGGAGCCGCTCTGGTTGGTCACGAACGCGACCGACTCCGGGGGATCCGGCAGGGTCGCGACGGCATCGAACAGCTGGTTGGGCACGAACTCGTTGGGCGTCGGCCCGATGGACCACGCGGGGAACTGGCAGGGGTAGGTCATGGCCGGAGCCAGCACCGAGGTGTGCTGCGGCAGCACATAGCCGTTGCGCTCGGCGACGGGCATCGCGGACAGGATGAGCGGTGTGGCGTAGGGACCCATGAGCAGGTCCACGCCTTCGCTGATGAGCTGCTCGTACAGTCCGGCGACCTGCGCCTGATCGGAGGCGTCATCGAGGATGCGCCACTCGACGGGCCGCCCCAGGAGGCCACCGTTGGCGTTCAGGCGCTCGACGAACATCTCGCCGGCGATCTGGTGCAGCCCCGCGGTCGCAGCGAACGCCCCCGTCTGGGACAGGCTCGACCCGACCACGATCGGGTCGCCGCTGGGGGCCGCAGGGGACTGGGCGCTGGCACCGGCGATCGAAGCGGCACCCGCCAGGGCTGCCGCCAGCAGTCCGACCCCCGCCCGGGTCTTGGCACGACGCACGTTCATGGGACCCACCTCTCGTTGCACAGCACGCTCGGGTTCGTGTGTGGCGCGCATCAGGGCGCGCGGTCGCTCGTGTGGTCTGGGCGAGCCTCCTCCATGGCACCGCCGGGAGCATCCGCTCCGGGCGGATGTTCAGCCGTGTCGAACAACGGCCTGCGCGGAATGTAGCCAGACTGCACACGCGATGCAACCCGCGTGTCCGCCGAGGGCGCGACAGGCGAGCACGACGCCCATCGGTGGTCCTGTTGCCGCAGCACCACACGGGCTGCGAGCTCGGGTCAGGACACCGCGAGCTTCCCGGACGAGGTGGGTCAGCTGGGGATGGCGCCGTCGACGACCGCGTGCAGGGGTGTCCGTGCCGGGCGCGCCCGCTCGGCCAGGGCGGCATCGAGGGACGTCGCGAAGATGCTCACGATGCGGTCGATGGTGTCGCCCTCGCGGTGCGCCTCGCACATGAACCACGGCTCGCGGGAATCGGGCTCGGGCATCGCACCGCGCGCGATCATGCCCGTCGCGACCGCGTCATACAGGTCGTGATCCGTGTCCGCCCAGCCGCGGTAGTCGTCCGGCAGCCGCTCCGCGAACATCACCCCGAACATCTGCGGGACGCCCGTGAACACGTGGGGCAGCCCGCGCCGGCCGATGACCTCGCTGAGGCCACGCTGGACCTCGAGGCCGTTCCGCGCGATCGTCTCCAGCGCATCGGTGTCCCGGAGGATCGTGAGCACCTTGGTCGCCGCGGCTGCGGCCACCCGGTTGCCCGCGTACGTGCCGCCGTGGCTCACCTTGGCGGGCAGCATCTCCATGACGTCGCGCCTGCCGCCGAACGCCGCCGCCGGGTAGCCGTTGCCCATCGCCTTGGCGTAGGTCGCGAGATCGGGCGTGATGCCGAACAGCTCGGCGGCACCACCCCTGGCTGCCCGGAAGCCCGTCTTGACCTCGTCGAAGATGAGCAGCGCACCGAACTCGCGGGTGATGGCACGCACGCCCTCGAGGAAGCCCGGCTGGGGCAGGATCCCCTGGGCGTTGCCGAGGATCGGCTCGATGAGCACCGCCGCGATCTGGTCGCCCTCGCGCTCGAAGATGCGCCGCAGGCCCTCGAGGTCGTTGTAGACCGCCGGGATGACGGTCTCCTGGATGGCAGCCGGGATACCCCGGCCCCACGCCAGCCGGACCGGCTCGGACCGGTCGCCCAGCTCGTTGACATCCGCGGGCAGGACGCTGATGAGCGCGTAGTCGTGGACGCCGTGGTACTGGCCCTCGAACTTGACGATGCGATCGCGGCCCGTGAAACCGCGCGCCACGCGGATCGCGTGCATCGTGGCCTCGGTGCCCGACACGGTCAGGCGCGCCATGTCGCAGAACGTCAGCTCGCAGACGAGCTCCACGGCGCTGACCTCGTCCTCGGAGGTGAGGCTGAAGCTGACGCCCCGGCGCATCCGCTCGAGGACGTGCTCATCGACGCGGGGATCGGCGTGACCCAGGATCGCCGGGCCGTAGCCCATGCGCAGGTCGATGAACTCGTTGCCGTCGATATCCCAGATGCGACCGCCCTGGCCGCGGTCCACGTAGACCGTGTCCTCGCCCCACGCCCGGAAGTTGGAGTCCGTGCCTCCCGGGAGCGAGCGCGACGCCCGCTGGTACATCTCCAGCTGGCGATCCCGGGACCGGACCGGCGGTGCCGCATCGACTGCGGACGCGGTGCGAGCTCGGGATCGCGAGCCTTGATGAGGAAGGACACCCCGCGCGGCTTCCGGCATGGGGGTCGGACTGGGCAGTGCCACGACGAGCACCTCGCTGCGATTTCCGCGGCTGCACGGTCCCCTGGGTGCGGATCCGTGCGCCAATGCGGCATGCTAGCACGAAGGTCGCACCCAGATGGTCGCGTGTGTGCGACATTCGCGACACGGTCGGGTGTCGGCGTGGTGCCGGCGCGCACCTCGGCATCGCTCGCGCGGCCGAGGCGCCGGCCGCGTGGGGTCGACGAGGCGGATCAGTGGCGGCGACCTTGTCGCCACGCGAAATGACCATTATCATGACCATATGGCTGATCATGTGACCGTATCGACGGCGAAGGCGCGGCTCCTGGCCCTGATCGACGCCGTGGAGCAGGGCGAGGAGTTCGAGCTGACGCGGCACGGCCGGGTCGTCGCGCGGCTCGTCCCAGCGAGGGGTGCCCGGACACTGCGGGGCGTGCTCGACGGCCAGGCGATCAGCGCCGCAAGCGACGAGGATCTGTTCGGGACCGGTGAGGCGTGGGAGCTGACGTGACCACGCTCCTGCTGGACACCCACGTGATCCATTGGTGGGCATCGGAGCCCGACCGGGTCAGCCCGGCTGCGACAGTCGCGCTCACGGCGGCGGACGAGCTCGCCGTGGCATCCATCTCGTGGTTCGAGCTCGCCTGGCTCGAGCGACACGGCCGCATCGTGACCACCATGCCGATGCGTGCCTGGCTGGACAGCCTTGCCGGGCACGTGCGCACCGTGTCGCTGACGCCGGGGGTCGCCGCGACCGCGGCCTCACTGCCCGCCACGTTCCCGGGTGATCCGGCCGACCGCATCATCTACGCCACGGCCGTGGAGCATGGATGGCAGCTCGTCACCAAGGACCGCCGGCTCCGGGAACACCCGGCCCCACGCGACCTCGCGATCTGGTAGGTCTCAGGCCTCCCTGTCGATGGCGGCCGCGATCGCCGCTGCATGCAGGCGCAGCTCCGGGACCGCCGTGGACTCCCACTCGGCGCCCTTGCGCAGCGAGCCCACCGTCCAGACATGGGGGTGGTTCGTCCCGTCCGGTCGCCGAGCGCGCCCGGCCTGGTCGACGTCGAGCCCCAGGCCCAGGGGGTGCCGGGCGAGCACCCCGCCCCTGATGGCATCGCGCAAGAGTGGGTCGTGGAGCGGGTCGGCGCTCGGCCCGACGCACGCCACGACGACATCGACGTCTGCGACCATCCGTGCGCCGGCGGAGTCGACGGTCATCGCGAGCCGCCCGTCCCGCTCGTCGACTCCCACGACGCGCCCGCGCACCACGCGCAGGCGACCATCCGCTCGCCACGCCTCGACGACGGCTGCCACCTCGGGCGCCATCCGGTGCCGGCGGACCTCCCATCGCCGGAACCCATGCCGCAGCGCGCGTCGCTGCTCCTCGATCGAGAGCGCCCGCCAGGTCGCCACGGTGACCGGTCGCACCCCGTCGATGGTCTGTCGCCAGTCCTCCGCCGCTGCAGCATCGGCTCGGAGCGCCCGGACGAGGCGGCCAGCCCCGGTCACGTTCGCGGGATCGATGGCATGTGGACGCGCGGCCAGGACCCGCGCTGCGTGGGGCTCCGGCAGGAGGCCGTGCGATGACACCAGGGTCGCCGGCCCTCGATGCCCGCGGTCGCGCAGGGACAGCACCACATCGATGGCGGACAGCCCGCTGCCCACGATGGCCACGCTCGCGTCCGGTCCCACCTCCTCGAGCGCGCCGGGCGCCCAGGCATCCCGGATGACCCCCGGCAGGTCGGGCAGCCACCCGACCGGCGCCTGGCCGTTGCCGGTCGCCAGCACCAGGTCGTCCGCGGCGACCTCGGAGCCGTCGGACAGGACCAGCCGGGCACCGCCGTCATCCGCGGCGAGGCCGACCGCGCGCGATCGGACATGCGAGACCCCACCCCGGTCCCCGCCGGCTGCCGCGAGGGTGTCGCGAAGGTAGCGGGCATACAGCATGCGGGGCAGGAACTCCGTCCCCCTCACCTCGGTCCCCGTCACCTCGGTCCCCGCCGCGCGTGCCCAGTCCGTGAAGTGGGTCGGTCGGTCCGGGAACGCGCTCATCCCGTTCGCGCGCACGTTGAGCAGGTGGGACGGCGACGTCGTGCCGTAGGCGATCCCCTCCCCCAGTCGCTCCGCGGGCTCGACCACGGAGACCGCGCCCCGGCCGTAGGCGGCCATGTGGATCGCGACCAGCGTGCCGGCGGCGCCCCCGCCGACGATGACGACCCGTCGAGCGCGGCTCACCCCTCCGAGGGTCGCACCCAGCCGGGCAGCTCATCGCGGAGCGTCGCGAGGGGCAGCGAGCCGTGGCCGATGACCTGGTCGTGGAACGCCCGCCGGTCGAACCGGCCACCATCCCGTCGCTCGAGCTGGGCACGCAGTGCGAGGATCTCGCGCTGGCCGGTCATGTAGGCGAGCGCCTGCCCGGGCCACGTGATGTAGCGGTCGGTCTCGGTCTCGGCCTCGACCTGCGAGAGCCCCGCCGCCTCGCGCAGCAGGTCGATGCTCTGCTGGCGCGTCCAGCGGAAGGCGTGCATCCCCGTGTCCACCACCAAGCGCACGGCCCGCCACGCCTCGGAGTCGAAGCGCCCGAAGCGTTCCCGGTCGTCCGCGTACAGGCCCATCTCGTCGGCGAGGCCCTCGGCGTACAGCCCCCAGCCCTCGGCATACGCCATGCCCGCGAGGCGCGAGCCCAGCCGCCGGAAGCGGTTGAGTCCCGGCAGCTCCGCCTCCAGCGCGATCTGGAAGTGGTGGCCGGGTGTGGCCTCATGGAACGTGGTCGCGGCGAGACGATGGAGCGGCCGGTGCTCGGGCTGGTAGGTGTTGATGTAGTAGCGGCCCGGGCGCGAGCCGTCCTCGCTGGGCGGGAAGTAGAACGCCGGCGGGGCGTCCTTCTCCTGGTGTGCCTCGACCGGCTGGACATCGCACGCGGCGCGCGGCAGGAGCCCGAACCACGCGGGCGCGGCATCGAAGGCGCTGGCGACCCATCCCTCCGCCATGCGCACGATCTCGGCGGGGTCGTAGCTGATGTTCCCGGGATCTGTCTCGAGGAAGGCCCGGTATGCCGCCGAGTCGCCGTAGCCCAGCTTCCGCGCGATGGCGTCGCGCTCGCGGGTCAGGTCCTCGATGCGCGCGAGGCCGTGATCGTGGAGCCCCTGCGCGGTCTCGGGGAGGGTCGTGGATGCGAGGATCGAGAACCGGTAGACCTCATCGCCATCAGGCAGCCAGCACAGGCCCTCCCCGGCGCGGGCATGCGGCAGGTAGGCCTCGAGCGTGCCGAGGAAGGAGCCGAGCGCCGGCTGGACCCAGCGCTCGACGGCGGTCGTGAGTCGCCCCCGGTCGCCCGCGGACAGCTCGGGATGGGCCGAGATCAACGGCGATGCCTCGATGGGTGCGTCGACCATGGCGCGGGTCTGGGCGATGGTCCGCTCCACCGGCACGCGAGCCGCGGTGCGCCCCGAGCGGATGCCCGCCTCGAGGTTCGCGGCATGGGCCTCGAGCAGGGCCGGATAGCGCTCGAGTCGCCCCAGCAGCCGATCGAACCGCTCGGGGGTGTCGATGCGCTGGAACCGGGCGAGCTCGGTGGGCAGGGTCTGCGGACCGTTCATCTGGTCGAGGGAGTCCATCTCCCACAGCCGGAGGCGCTCCGCCTCGCGTCGGGTCTCGGCGACCACGCGCAGGATGCCGATGGTGATCCGGTCCTCCGCGGACAGGTCCGGGGACTCCGCTGCGGCGATGTCTCGTTCGACCTCGTCGAGCGCGGCCATCTCCCGTGCGCGCCCAGCCTCGGTCGGGTCATCCCAGATGTCGTCCCAGCGCTCCTCGCCCAGGACCGTGGCCCACAGCGGGTGTCGCTCGAGGACGCCCTCGAAGAAGCGCTCGGCAAGGAGGTCCACCGGCGTGGGGGCAGTGGTCGTCGTCATCGTTCCTCCGGTGGCGTCCCGAACAGTGGCAGCTGGCCGCCGAGCGACTCGACGGCAGGGTCGAGGCCCAGCAGCGGTCCCAGGTCGTCGAGGGTCGGCGACTCTGCGGCCATCAGGGTGCGCAGGTGCTCCGCCTTCAGGATGTGCCAGTTGTCGAGCTCGAGCCGCTCACGAAGGACCGGGGACCTCGCGAGCTTGAGGCGGATGAGCTCCGTGCGGGCTGCCGGGACGACCAGGAACCGGATGACGGTATCACCCGAGGGGATCGCCGTGCCCCGCTTGAGCACCGGGTCGCCCAGCATCGCGGTCCATTCGACCTCGAACAGGAAGGTCGCCTTCCCCCGCAGGTACCACATGGCGTCGGTCTGCTCCAGCGCCTCGACCGGGCCGGGTGTGATGAGCGGCAGATAGGCGCGTCGCTCGGCGTCCGAGAGCAGATCGCCCGCCGGCCGGCCGTCGTGCAGCCGGCGCTGCTCGTGGGGCGAGATCCAGACCCGCAACCCGAGCCGATGTCCCAGCTCCGCGAGCCCTGCGACGAGCTCGCCGTGCTCCCGGAACCGATCCTGGATCGATCCATGTGCCTGGAGCAGCCCGTCGGTGTCGGGGATGGTCACCCGATAGCTCTCGACGCACGTCCTGATGAGCTCGTCGTCGGGCGTGTCATGGCCTCGGAACATCGAGGTGATGCGGTCGTTGAACTTGTCCGCGGCGATGCCGCCGCTCGTGGACAGCAGCGAGTACACCGCCCATTCGACACGGTCGGAGAGCGGCGTCCGGGCGCCCGCCATGTCGCGCTGGTCGCGCAGCCACCAGCGGCCGGGCTCGACCTCCACGAGGTGGGGGTGGTCGTTCCGATGCAGCTCGGTCGTCACCGCGTCGAGCACCGTCCGGATCGGATCGGCGACGTGGTGCCGGTCCTGGGCGGCCGCGGCGGCGGGCACGACCGAGGGTGATGCCTCGCCGGTCCGGGGTGTCGCGGCATCCGCTCCATCCCCGTCATCGGGGAGCGTGTCCTGACCCCCTGCAGCGTCGGCCGCGGTCCCAGTCTCGCTCAACGGCATGCCGGGGCCCTCGGGAGCGGCCTCCGTGGTCGGCGCCTGCCCGGTGCCGGGCTCGGCCGCTCGTCCTGCTTCGACCTCGAACACCGGTGGCGCGGCCCACGCGTCCTGTTTGGGCAGCGCTGCCGGCTCGTCGAGCAGCTCGCGCGGGATCCAGTAGCCGGTCGTGGCCGGCTCGGCGTTGGGCGACAGCACGGGTGGCCCCTCCCATCCGCGGACCGGTCGCGCGGGGTCGCGCCAGGACCGCGTCACCGGACGGGACGAGGTACCCGTGTCCTCGTCCACGCCGGGCCGGTCGGACGGCTCCGGAACGTCGGCCTCGTCCTCGTCATGACCGGGGATCGCCGCCGGCGCCGTCAGGCCGGGGTCGAAGGCCACGGTGCGTTCGAGGTCGGGCGCGTCGTCACCCCAGCCATCCGGTGGGAGGCCGGCGGCACGCCGCTCCTCGGCTGCCCAGTCGGCCGTCACTCGCTGCAGGTGTCCCGAGCGGTCGAGACCCAGCAGCACCTCGCCCAGCATGCGCTCGTACCGCGCCGGCTCCCCGCGCGCCTGGAGGATCGACACCGCGTGCGAGGTGATCGCTCGACGCAGGACCTCGTCCGGGGACGGCGGCTCCATGGGCGCACCAGGGATCGTGACGAGGTTCTGGAACGAGGGCTTGGGGAGATCCCGCTCGACCGGCGGGGGCCCTCCGGGCAGCGTCAGCTCGATGGCCCCGGTGATGTCCTGACCGCTCTCGCGGAACGTGACGTCCCGCAGTCGATAGCCCGCCGCGACGGCACCCACGACGCTCGCGACCATGGCGCCCGCAGGCTGGCGATCGAGGAGCAGGACCCCCGTGCCGTCGGAGCCCAGCTGGGGACGGAGCGCGGCGAGCGATCGATACAGCTCCGATGCGTCCCGGGCCCACTCGCTCCGGCCGTCCTGCCGGCTGCCCGACTCGAACACGGCGTCGAGGGGCAGGGTGAGTGCCCCCTCGAGCCCGATGGCGAGCGAGGTCGCGAGATAGGCGAATGCCAGGTTCTCCGGGGACCAGTGGACGGGCGGCTGCGTGAGCACGAGGCGGACGCGGCCACCACCATCCGACGTCGGGGCGACCTGGTCCTCCGGCGGCAGCAGCGACCCCTGGCGCAGGACCACGTTCGCGGCGGCCTCGCGGAGGGCCTTGAGGTCGGGCCCGAACCGGGCCCGGAAGGTGCCGTACCGGCTGACCTCGACGCGCTGCACGAAGCCGCGGATGGTGCGGAAGCCGTCCTCCAGCAGGAGCCACGGGTTGCGCTCGCGCCACTGGCGGTCGCCCACCGGGCGCAGCTTGCCGCCGACCACCCGAGGCTGTGCCACGCGACCCGGGAAGCTGTTGAGCTTGCTGGCGGGCAGCAGCATGCCCACGAGCAGCAGGCGCAGCGCGGCCTCGATGCCGGGCGCCCGGAGGTCGCCCTCGATCCGGTCGATGACCCCCACGATCGCGTCCAGCTGGCGGGCGGTGTACAGGTCCAGCAGCTGGTCGGGGAGCTCGTGCTCGGGATCGGGGACCGGGAAGCGCTCGATGACCCGGTCGCGAGCCGGCCAGGGGTCCATCCGGCGAGCCGTGATGATGTCCTCGGCATCGACGGGAACCGTGCGCGTATCGCCCGAGCGGGTCTCACGGCAGTGGCCGCAGCGGTACGAGCGCCGTGTCGGCGCATCGGCGTCGCCGTCCCACACGAACTCCTCCACCACCACGGGACCGCCGCAGTGGCCACAACGCGAGGCGAACGCGCGGTCGATGGACTCGCGCAGCGTCATGCCGCCCCGCTGCTGGTCCGAGAACGCCGTGAACGCGGCGTCGAGATGGCGCAGGTCGGGGGGTCGCAGCACCAGCTCCGCGACCAGCCGGGTCAGCGCCGTGGACTCGAGGTCATAGCCTCGGCGGAGGTCCTCGGCGGCGGCGCGCGTGATCCAGCCGCCCCGTCCATGGAGCTCGACCACGATGTCCGAGCTCGCGGAGCGTGCGCCGATCCAGCGGCGCACCTGGTCCTCGGGCGGCGCCGGCGCGAACCGGTCGAGCACGGGCAGCGACGACTCGCGTGTGCCCCTGCGGGGCGTGACACGAGGCTCGGCCATCACCCCTCCATCGCGTGCCGCTCGGGTGTCATCCTCGCGCACCTGCCAAGGTGCGGGAGGTGGCGAGCGTCACGTGCAGGTGGCGCCGAAGCGCCGCCAGGATCAGTCCTCCTCGTCCTCGTCCGATGCCTCGGCCTCGAAGGCCTCGTCCTCGGTGACGTCCGACGGCAGCACGGAGCCGATGTCCTCGATCTCCTCGTCCTCCTCGTCGAGCTCCAGCTCCTCCTCCAGGTCCATCTCCTCGCGCACGAGGGTGCCCTTGGTGTACGGGCGCAGGTCCGAGACCTTGGCAGCGGTCGGGAACGACACCTTGCCATAGTTGTTGGGGTCCTGGTAGGTCTCGCGGATGATGATGCGCACGTCCTTGTCACCCAGGCTCGTGACGCCCGCCGCGTACTTGTTGCCCTCGGCGATGAGCTTGAGCAGGCGCGCCGCGACGCGAGGCTCCACCGATCCGATCTCGACGCCGTTGGACGTTGCCTTGAGGTGGGCACCCGCGGGCGTCAGCTCCACGCTGTCACCCGGGTTCACCTGGGCGAGCTCGCGGGCCGTGGCAAGGTCCAGCAGGTGGGCGAAGCCGGTCTTGCCGGTCTCCTCCACGAAGATGCCGACCGGCGCCTTGCTCCCGGGCTTGGCGGGCACGGTCTTCTTGCCTGCCTCGGCGAGCAGCGTCCGGAGGCGATTGATGTTGCGCTCGGCGATCCGGTTGGTGGGATCGAGCGCGAGCGCGGCCTGGTAGTGCTCGCGGGCGTTCGCCAGCTCCCCCATCTCCCAGTACGCCTTGGCCAGCCGGTTCTCGGCCTCGCTGTCCGCGCCCAGCTCGAGGAGCCGCTCGTTGAGGCG